>NZ_OMWD01000011.1 GCF_900314695.1 uncultured Methanobrevibacter sp.
ACTAATTTCCTTAGCCTGAGACTCAATAGTACTGTTCTGAATAGCTACAGTATCAGTAAGATTACTAATTTCCTTAGCCTGAGACTCAATAGTACTGTTTAACTCTTTAATGATTTCATTGAGTTCACTGATTATGTCAACTGTTGGTGTGACATTAACTGCAACTGTTCCAGTAGCTTTATTGAATTTTTCGTCACCTGCAAAGACAATATTCGCTGTGTAATTACCTGCAACTAAACCATCAACTAAAACAGTAGCTTTACCTTTATCAATGTCACCATAGAATTTTTTACCTTCAACATCTACTAAAATAAAGCCAGAATCAACATCAGGAATGTCAATTTCGATTGTTGAGGTGTTTCCTTCTTCGAATACTATTGGGTTTGCTGTGATTGAAGTTTCATCTTTAGAGACCGTGTATTCTTTGGTTGCCATGTCACTTTCGTAGTTTTTATCACCAGAATATGTGATATCGGCAACGTAGTCTCCTGCTTGATTGTTTAGATTAATGGTTATTGTTTCGTTTGCAGAAATGGTGTCTGCTTTTTTACCATTAATTTTAACTGTAACTTCACCAGTAGCATCAGACGGTAAACTGATTGTTAATGTTACATCATCTTTTGTTGTAATATTTTCTACTGGTTCAACAATAGCATTCATTGAAGGATTTGCTTTATTAATTGTAATTGTAGCTGTTTTGGTAATATTAGTATGGTTTTCATCAGGATTTGTTGTTACAGTTAATGTGTATTTACCTGTGTTTAATTTTGGTAAGGTTATGTTGTCTCCGGATACTGTGACTGCTATTTCAGTGTTGTTTTCATCTGTTAATGTTGCAATAACATCTCCAGTTGAGTTTTCACATACTGCATTGATGACTGTTTCTGCCGCATAAGTGAATTCTTTATCCGGTATATCTAGACTGGAGTTTGCTTTATTGATTGTTAAATCAATTGTTTTTGAAACCCATTCATAGTTAGAATCAACTATTGTTGTTGCTTCTAAAGTGTATTTCCCTGCAGGTAAAGCATCTAAGTTAATAGTACCTGATTCACTTGAAGCAGTTGCAACTTCATCATCATCTTTGTTTAAGACACTGACGGTTACGCCATTTGCATTAGTCACATTAAATGGAATAACTATAACATCACCATAGGTAAATGCTGCATCTTCAATTTCAAGAACTGAATCTGCTTTATTAACTGTTACACTAGCTGGTTTATCTAAAGCCACATATTTATCATTACCACTGTAAGATACAGTTACACCGTATGTTGTTGCATTTAAGTTAGTGAAGTTTACAGTCATTGTTTGGTTTGCAGACATTTCTTTAGTGTCATTACCAAATTTGACAATAACTGTACCGTTAACATCATCAGGCAATGTGATAGATATTGTTGCATTATCACCAACTTTAACATCACCAGTTGCAACTTCAAAAGTATAATCACTTACTTTAGATACTGTTAAAGTAGTTGTGTTGAAACCAAATAAGTTATTTTCTGCTAAATTAATTTCAACATCATAAATACCTTCTTTTAAAGTATCTGGAACAGTGTAGACAATTGAATCTTTGCCGATGACTTCGACTCTTTCGGATTTATTGTAACTTCCATTGGAAACTGTTACAGTAACATTAGCAGTTATTGGTTGAGTGAAATTGAATGTAATATTTTGATCTTCACCATAGTAAATATTTACTGGATTGGCAGTGATGTTTACTTTAGTGAATTCTAATTCAATTTCTTCATTATGTAATGTAGCAGTTACTTTATGGGTTGAATTTGAACTGATATAAATAGCTCTGAAATTACCATTAATTAAAGTAGCCGTTTGATTAATATCACCAGTAGATGATTGTAAGTTAACAGTCATAGGTTGGAAGTTTTCCATACCATCTTGATCTTCAGTACCATTCCAAGTTAACTTACCAATAATTTCATATTGATCATTGCCCAAATAATTTTCAGATACTGAAAAGATTGCATATCTATTAACTGGGATAACATAAGTATCATTATAGGTTCCATCAGGATTTATTACGTTACCATGTGCTGGAGTAATATAAGGCGGAAGTGAATTTTGACCAAACCATACACTATCCATTGAAATATTGCACCCAATATATATGGATCCACCCAACATTTTACTGGTATCAGGTAAATTAAATACACAATATTCAAAAATGTGCACCATATTTTTAGTAAAACTTCCCTTGAATATTGTATTCCAAGTATTATGGATGTCAAATATACAATTTATAAATTGAGAGTTATATTCTTCTGAACCAGTAATATAAGTTTTATCTGTAAATCCAATAAATGAACAATTATTAAATATCCCTAAATTAGCAGAACCATAAAATGGAAAAAAATAAAAATATGCAGAATTCTTATCTGATATATATGTACCCAGTTTATTATTACGCCCAGTTATATCAAAAATTATATTTGAAAAAGTAAAATTTGATAAAGAGGATGTTAATCCAAATGCTTCAGCATGATTTGTATTTTTAGTAAGTTTAGTATCACTATAAAGATTTGTTATAATAACCTTACCACCAATACCTTCAATATGCAAATTTGTGGTATTGAAATTTAATTGCGCACCTAATTTATATGTACCATTAAAAACTTTAACTGTGACTTTCTCTTGGCCATTAATATTATCACATGCTAAAGAAAAATTAGAAAATGGATTTTCATAAGATCCATTCCCACCAATAGTACTATTATTATTACCCACGTAAATAACGTATCCTTCATCAATATTTTGACCATCTACACCATAATTTAATTCATCATCTACCACTTGATTCAAATCCACCTCCTCAGAGGAAACAGATAGCAGTTCATTTTCATTGCCAATATTTAACACAGTATCATTAAAATCATCTAAATTAGAAGCTGAAATAACATTAAATGAACTGAACAATACAACAAATATAACAAATATTAATATTAAATGTTTAGTTACCATTTGAATCAAAATTTAAAGAAAGAAATATTTTAAGTAATATTTCAATTATTAATTCCGACATCTGCAGTAGGTGCAAATATTGCATCATTACCAGTATTTGGAGTTGAAGAATTTGTTATTGCTTCTAAAGTATTATCGTTAATATCCCCAGTTACACTAGTATCATTCATTAAATAAACTGCATAATCCCCGTTATATACAGTTACATTATTATCATGAATATTATAATAATGTTGACTGTAAGTATTTTGACAATAACTTATACCATATGCACAATAATTTTTATGATAACCTGCAGTATTATTCACAGTTACAGTATTACCATATACAGTTGCATAAGTATCTTGTAATTCCATACCTGATACTAATGACCATTCGTCACTACCTGCTTTACCAGTTACAGAAATATGATTACCGCAAACAGTAATGTTAGTTTTACCATAATAGTTTTGAGAGTAAATACCTAAATTAGGACCATTATTTTTTGTAGTTAAAGTGTTATTACATATTTTTACACCAGTGTGTGGACCAGTGAGTTGTATACAGTATGCTGCACCAGTTCCATTACCACCTACTTGACCACCAGATTTATTACCATTCATATCAACAGTGTTACTGCAGATTGTTATATTAGTACATGAATATACATCAATTCCATAAATATAACTTGCATTATTTGCAGGTGTTACTGGATCAGTTTCATAAATATTATTTCCACGTATTTTAGCATTTGGAGATTGTGCTATGATAAATGCATCTAATGTTGGGTAATCTCCAACACGTCTATTTCCAATTACAGTTAAATTATTTTTATCAAATTTTAAATTGTTACAATATTCAATTGCCGCACCGGCAACATAATCAGCATATATGGAACCAGATAGAGTCCAATTAACTTGTTTGAGTGGGACGTTTGCATTAATTTCATTTCCATATATTGTTAAGTTTTGACTATGTCCTGCTTTTATTACATAATTATAGTTTGCAGCATTATCATAGTTACAGGTATAATTTACTTTATTGTTTATTACAATAGCATTATTTGCATTTTGAATGTCAATTGCAAAACAGTTATCATATTGAGGAGCGTTAACAACTATTGTTGCGCCATTCAAAACTATTCCATTATGCAATAATTCAAATCCCATATTATTAAATGTGGATCCTGTTGCGGTAACTGTTATTGCTTGATTAAACTTAAGAGTTGTATAAGTATTTGAAGCAAAATTTCCATTAAATATTACTTCATCCACATTTGCATCATTAAATACACCATTTGTGAATTTAGTTGTATAATTGCTTGGAGTTAATGTAATTTTATTTGTACCGCTTGGTATAGTAGGTACTTCAATCACACAATTGCAATCATTACAATCACAACCTCCAGTGCCCCGATCTTGTTCGACTTCCTCAACTGAGTCAACAGTATCATCTATTTCAATGACAGCTGTATCATCAGGTACGGTAATGTTGTCTGCATCTGTTGCGCTTACTGCGCTTACACAGCAGATTAACATTACTAACATTGACATAAGTAGTATTGTTTTAGACATACTCTTCATCTTAATAACCTCGTTTTTCTAGAAGATTTTGACGAATCCAATTTTTGGAATCTGCCAAAATCAAGGTTCTTTTTCAAAAAGAGTTTCAATCTGCTCGCCAAAATGTTATACATTGTATCAATGTCTCGGACATTACTTCTTTTATAAAAGTTTTGATTATTTGTTTAAACATTGAGATTCTGATTGCGAATTCGTATTTTTATTTTTTGGTGATGATTATTCGGCAGTTAAATAAATAATGTGTTTTCAGCTTTTTTTATCTATTTTAAGTGAGAGTAATATTTAGTTTACATCGATTTTTCAGGACGGCTTTCTGGTTGTATTTAAAAATGGCTTTAAAAATTTGGTAAATTCCTTAATACATGTGTTTACAGTCTGAAGTTATGAATTGAATGCTTTTAATTAAGTTTGGATTGATTGAGGAAATATTATCGATTAACTTGTGGTAAACAAGTGGATAATGTAAGATTTATTTAACGTTTTTTGAAATTTTGTTGAATTTGCGATTTTTCATGCAGGCAGTTAAATTTTCTAAAAGAATCCCTTTTCGTTTAAAATGAGTAATTAAATATTATAATGGAGTATTTTTTTATGAATCTGTTTTAAGATCTTTAATATTTCTTTTTGCAAAAAAATCATTTAAATTTGTCAATTTAACACCTTTTAAAAAATTCAAGCATGATTGAATAATGGGAAAGTATATATTAATAAATGGATAAATAATATCATATGTATAGATGCTAAAGTTATCTGTACTAAATTAGGTTTTATGTAAATTTAAGTTTAATTTAATAAAAAACAAAAACTTAAAGCTTGATTTGATTAATTCAAAAGGAATTCAATTAAAGTTTAAAAATAAGATACATTGATACAATGCCTAGGACACTATCACAGTCATCAAAAATCAGGTGTGATTTTTAAAAACCAAAAGGAAAAAAAACATTTTCCCAAAAAATCCTATTAATCTCGAGTGATTGAAAGCAAATAAAAAGATTGAAATTAAGCATTTTTTAATTTTTTGTTGAGGTCTAAAAAAAATACATTAATACAAGCCAAAAACATTATTACTTTCTCTTTAATAGGATGTAAAATAATTTTTTTATTTTACGGTTTTAACTTTTTTATCTTTTAGTATAAATATCTACTCTTAAATTTATTGAGAAATCATCATGACACAAAAAGAAGAATGGATGACATTTCAAAAAGCAAAAGCATAGATGAAGTGAGAAACACCAAGGAGTATAAGGACTGGGTTAAAAGTATAAAAGAAAGGGATAATGAATGCTGCGTTTTATGCGGAGCCGACCAGCACCTGGAAGCCCATCACGTGTTCTCGTTTAAGAATTTTATACCCCTGCGTCTTGAGCCGGACAACGGCATAACCTTATGTCACTGGTGTCATAAAAAGTATCATACATTTTATAACCTTGAGAATACCAATCCCGTAACACTTCTGAAATTCTTTAAGGATTTCAGGTTTTAGATAATCAAACATTTAAATAATATTTTTGAGTCAGGACAAACTGGTAAAATCAGAAGTTATCTTCAATCCGAACGATTCTACTAATAGTGGAATCGTTATTATAAACCTCGATGCGAAATCACAAACAATATATACAACCTGAACACCCTAATCTTGGTTGACCCTCGTGTAAACAGCAAACAGGCAACATACTTTCGCAGATGGGCAACAAGCGTGCTTAAGGAGTATATTGTAAAAGGTTTTGCACTGGATGATGAATTATTAAAAAAAGGCACAAGATTCGGGAAAGATTACTTTGACCATTTGCTTTAAGAATCCGTGAAATCCGTGCATCAGAGAGAAGATTCAATCAAAAAATCACTGATTTGTATGCAACAAGTGCAGACTCAGATTTTCATTTCATCAACAACTCATCTAAAATTACCTTGTTTTTTACACTATTGGAAACACCATTATAACCTGGGAATAAAAACTCTTCTGAATAATCATCTTCATATATTTTTTTTAGAATTTTAGGTTTTAATTTTGAAGGAATGATAAATTTATAAAATATTTTTTCTCCTTCAGGAACGTCAGAATCTGTTAATCCATGAGATCTAGTTAATGATTCACCACTGAAATTATTATCATTATTTTTTTTAAAATCATCAATAATTATATCATCAAATGATTTTTCATCTTGATTATACAAATCATTTATAATAAATGTAAAAAATCCTTTTTGAGCAGTTAAATTAGGATTTGAATAATATTCTGGCCTATAAAATCTTAATTTAAATTTTTCACCTGTCCTATTATTTTTATGATTGAAAGGATAAAATAATTTATAATTAAATGCCCATAAAACACCATCTGCCTCTTCATAATCTTTATCTTTATAATTTAAAATATCAGAAACAGCAAAATATATTGAAGATTTATAATCATATGACCAATCTAAAAATCTTGTAGGCATCCCATAGTGTTGAGCTAATCCAATAATTTCATAAAAGCTTTCTCTTGGCCAATAATCTTCAGGATAGTAGAAATCAGAATTGTCTATTAAATCACGAATCTCTTGATTAATATTAATTTTTAAACCAGTTTTATCTGCACGATTAATGAATTTCATTAAAACATTACACTCTTTTTTAATCTGCAACCTATTTAAACTGATATCATCAAACCACCCATCTCTTGGAGTTTCATAATATTTATTGGTCCTTAAATAATATTCTCCACCGTATTTCTCAAGGTCATCTTGAGGGATTGAATATTCCCTAATTTGAGCATTAGTAACTCGATATGGAAATGTTTC
Source organism: uncultured Methanobrevibacter sp. (assembly GCF_900314695.1). Classification (NCBI taxonomy): domain Archaea; kingdom Methanobacteriati; phylum Methanobacteriota; class Methanobacteria; order Methanobacteriales; family Methanobacteriaceae; genus Methanobrevibacter; species uncultured Methanobrevibacter sp. The sequence continues at coordinate 7,322 of NZ_OMWD01000011.1, forward strand.
CTTTGGCGAAATAGCTTCATTTAAATCAGCCCCATCATTCCTTAACGATTTTGGACATAACGGATATGATTCTTTCTTTATTCCTCTAAAAATACATTTTCCATGTATATTCTCAATTTCATCACGACCCTCTATTAAATCAAAAAGTTCATAACAGTTTTTGATTTTATGTTCCCAAATATATTTTTCATCAACCATAATATAAGTGTATGATAATAACTATAATAAATTTATTAAATTCATTATTACTTAAAATTCAATAAAAAGTTTATATCCGTGTTATCGGGTTCAATATACATAAATTGATTCCTCATACTAAAATTATTGATTTTGAATGGAAACTTAAATTCTATTAAACCATTTATTCTGATGGCATACGCTTCATTATCTTTAAAATAATTGTTAAAATCCTTTTTTAACCAATTAGATTTATTATGATATTTTTCCCAGATCAAATTAGGAGAATTCTTAATGATTTCATTAGCTTTGAAATATCCTTTAATTTCTTGGGATTCCGGCGAATAAATATAAATATTTTCAATTTCTGAATTAAAATTGAACTTACCAAATAAATAATTTATCTTTCTTTGAAATATGTCCTCACAATTCTTAATTTTTAGCAAGATATTCTTTTTAGGTTTTTTATCACTTTCATTCTTTATATTTTCTAACATGACTCGATTTCCCATATTTTGTATAACCCTACCATATCCCGGAAATAAAGTATCTTCAGAATAACCTTCTTTATATAATTCTTCTAGGATATCTAACTTAGCATTTTTAGAAATTACGAATTTATAAAAGATTATATCATTTTCAGTTATTTCAGGAGGGATTAATATTAAGTCTTTTCCATTGTCAAAAACAGTCTTTTTATTCTTTTTTCCAATATTTTTAATTTCATTACAGATTGCCTGATCTAACGGACAGTCTAAGATTTCATCAACCGGATTTATTAAAAATGTGAATAATCCTTTTTGAGCTCTTAAATTTGGATTTGAATGATATTCTGGTCTATAAAATCGTAACTTATACTCATTTGATTCATTATAATTATCTTCAAATAATCTATAATTCAATGCCCAGATAACCCCATCATTATTTTTATTTTCTAAAATGTCCTTTACGGCAAAATATAATGCTACATGATAATCATAAGTCCAGTCAAGAGCACAAGTTGGTAAATTATAATGTTGAGCTAAAGAAATTATTTCAAAAAAGGACTTTTTTGGCCAGAATGTAATTTTATCAGGATTCAAATAATTATGTATTTTACTTCTGGTCTCATAACTGGTATTAATTTTTAATCCATTTTTATCGGCAATATTTAAAAATTTCAATAAAGCATATGTTTCTCTTTTGATTTGTAAATAATTTTTATTTTTTAAATACTCTCTATAGTTATCAAAAAAAGGATGATGATTTTTGTCAAATAAAATCAATTTTCCATAACCTAAATCAGTATGCACCTGCTCTTCTAAAAAATTAGAATTAACATCCTCATTACTAATCAAAACTAAAAAACCTAAATCTCCACCAACATAATCATTTACAATAGGTTGATTGAGATCATCTTTTCTTAAAGCAGAAGGTACTAATTCATATTCAAAATTCGATAAACCTCTAAAAATAAAATTATCCCTAAGATCCCCACATTTATCCGTTTTTCCTTTAATATGATTAACTAAATCATCATAACTATCAATCTTTATCTCAATAATGTTGTTTGTAGATTCCATAATTATTCTATAAATTTAATAAATTATTATTCTTTTGTTAAATACATTAAATCCTAAAAAATAACTAAAATAATTATAATTTAATAAGAAAAATGTCTTATTTCAAAATAATCTTTCAAAACATGTTAAAAAGAAGAATAACATCCTAACGTAAACATTGATAAACTTTTTTTGAAGAATAACCATCAAATGAAAAATACATCCAATCTTACAATCCAAACAGATATGTTCTAACATATGCATTAAGATAAACTTTATAAAACAGGATTAATTGAAGGTGAAATACAACTCAGATAAAAAAAATAATAATATGAATTTCACATATATTATTAATTGAAAATCTTCTTTAATTTAAAGGTGGGTAATATGGATAAAATTTTCATAAATTTAAAAAATTGTCACGGAATTAAGCAATTTAAACATGCATTTAATTTTGAAAGAACAGGAGTTAAAAATACGAATATTTCTTTAATTTATGCTCCAAATGGAATGATGAAAACCTCCTTTGCAAAAACTTTAAGAGATATAGGCAATAACGAATCCCCTCAAAATCAAATCAATGGCCAACCACCTCTTTATAATATTAAAATTTATGAAGATGATGATTCATTTGAAATAGATAATGAAGAGGTAAATAAAAGGATTTTTGTAATCGAATCCATGAACAGAGACTTTTCTTTTGAAAACACAACTCCCTTAATTTCAAATAAACAATCAAGAGATGAATACAATGAAATTTTTAATGACTTAATATCTAAAAAGAATGAATTTCTTAGTATTATAAAAAATAAAACCAAGATATCTGTTCCTCGAAATGAAGATCCGTATGACTTTATTGAAAATAAAATAAATAACGATTTGAATAATGATTCCGAATCATTTCTAGAATTTTTATTTTCATTTTCAGAAGAGTTAGAAAATGATGATTTCCCACTTGATATTAATTCAATAAAATATTCTGATTTATTTGATGATGGTATTATAAAATTATTAAAAGAAGAAGATATTCAAAATAACATTGAATCATTTTCTAATAATCTAAATAGGCTTCTTTCAAAATCTAAAATTTATGATGTTGAGCATTTTAATCATAATCATGCTAGTGATTTAGCCAAAGCCATTAAAAAAAATAATTTATTTGAGGTTGGTCATCAAATTAATTTCAAGGGCGTTAGAAAAAATGTATCTGATTATAAGGAATTAAATAAATTATTAAACAAACAAATGGATAAAATTTTTAAAGATGCCTCATTAAAGGATGATTTTGAAAATATCAATAAAAAATTTTCCAATGCAAAAACAAAGAATTTCCAAAATATTTTAGTTGAGCACAAAGAAATTATACCTTATCTTGACGATATCGATAATTTTAAGAAATCATATTGGATTGCAGTTTTTAATTCAGAAAAAGAACAGTTTTTCACAATTATTAATGAGTATAATGATAAACATTCAGAGTTAGACAGAATTAGATTAGATGCTTTAAATGAACAGACAGAATGGCAAAAGATTATTGAAATATTTAATAAAAGATTTCATGTTCCATTTACACTGAAATTGGAGAATAAAGAAGATGTCATATTAAAAGAAGATACTCCTCGAATATCATTTTATTATGAATACAATGATGAACCAATAGAAATTTCATTAGACACCCTGAAAGAAATATCCAGTGCAGGACAGGAAAGGGCGATGTATTTGTTAGATATATTATATCAAATCGAAGCTAAAAAAAGCGATAAAGATACACTACTAATTTTTGATGATATAGCGGATTCTTTTGATTATGATAACAAATATGCGATAATTGAATACATTTATGAGTTATCAAAAAGAGATGACTTTAAAATTATTCTGCTAACACATAATTTCGACTTTTTTAGAGCATTAAAATCTAGATTGAATTGTAAATACACTTATTTTGCAAGTAAAACCGAATATGGTATTATAAAGTTAGAGGATAACAATTTTGAATCATCAAATAATATCTTTGTTGAAATCCGAAAAAGAATTGAAGAAAACCCTGAAGAACATATTCGTGACATCCTGGCATTAATACCATTTATTCGGAATTTATATGAATATAATGGAAATCAAGAAAATTTTCTAAAGTTAACTAAAATCCTACATTATGATTTTGATTATAATGAAGTTCCTTTAAATTCACTGACTAATATCTACTCAGAATGGAACATTCAAATCCCCAACAATACTGAAAAAATATATCAGTTAATTTTTCAGGAAGCTGAAGAAATTACACAAACACGAACAACAAAAATCAATATCGTCAACAAGCTCGTTTTATCAATGGCTATTAGATTAAAAGCTGAAAAATTCATGCTTGATTATTTAAATATTACAGATACATCAGAATTTGATAAAAATCAAACTAGATCATTATTTAATATGTTTAAAGTGAATTCTAATGAAAATAAAGATATTGAAATACTTGAACGTGTTGCAATAATGACACCTGAAAATATCCACGTCAATTCATTTATGTATGAACCATTATTGGATATGAGTGATGCAGCTTTAAAGGACTTGTATTCAGATGTTTTAGATTTAATTGATAGTTACAATAATTCATAATATATAATACTAGGGCAAATGACTTATTTTATAAACAGTGAAATTATGTTTGTGGATACAAACCATATGAAAATGCCTTGAAATAAGTTTATCCATTATGTTTTCAAATGTCTAGTAATCAAATAACTTGTAGTGAAATATAGTATATATCAAAAAAATTACTTTGCAAATGCTCTCTCTAATTCTTTATATACATTATAAACATACTTACTATATATAATAATATATTAAAAGAGGTTATTTATGTCAAGTGAAAAATTACTAGAAGTAAATGAAAATATTTTATCTGAATTAACCAAATTAAGAAAAGAAGTTACTGAGATTAAAAAAGGATTGAATAAATCTAATTCAAACAAACAAAAAAATACAGAATCCCATGAGGATTTATTTGATACTGAAAAAATGAAAAAAATAATTTCAGAATATGAGATGTACAATATTCATGATTTCATGGATTTGCTTGAAAATTTAAAAGATGGAAAACCTATTAATAATTATTCCTCTGAGGATAACAAAATATCTAGAAAGTTATATACTGAAATTTGTGAGTTGTTAACTAATATTAAAAATGGGGATTATGATTCAATTTTTAAACTCGATGAAAAATTCATATCTGATGAGGATTCCCCTGAGGAATAATACCATTAATATTTTCAGAACAGGCAATGACAATTATGGCGAATATAATGAAAAATCAATGCAAGGCATATATTAAAATTTACAATATTTAATTTTAATTATTTGGAGTTTAAAAAGACATATTATTAATTAATGAACTAAAAATCATCAATATATCCCCATACTCCAGATAATTAAGTTATACACTATTTAAAGGAGATTCATTTATAAATTAATAATATTTAAGTATTATTAATAATATAATTATTAAACAGTTCCGGAGGATTTTTATGTTAAATCATGTTGTTAATATTACCGACCAATATTTAGAAAAATTTCCCAAACCTGAAAGAAAAAACATTGGTCAGTTTTTCACTTCTAAAAATACTGCCGTTTTCATGGCAGATATGTTTAAGGAAAATATTAATAAAGACTTAACTATTTTAGATCCTGGTGCAGGTACTGGAATATTATCTGCCGCATTAATTGAAAGACTACAAAGTCTTAATTTGAATTCCATTCATCTAGTGATGTATGAAAATGATGAAAATATTCTACCAACATTAGAATCAAATTGCAGATATCTAATTAAATCTTCCAAAATTCCATTAACAATTGATTTAGTCAAAAAGAATTTTATTTTAGACAATGAATTTGAAAATTCCCTATTAAACTCCAATACCAAATTTGATTTAATCATTTCAAATCCTCCTTATAAAAAAATACCTAAAAAAGCTCCTGAATCCCAGAAAATGTTAAATGTGGTTTACGGCGCTCCAAATTTATATTTTCTTTTCATGGCAATGTCTCTGCACCTTTTAAAAGAAGATGGTGAAATGGTATTTATCATACCTCGTAGCTGGACATCTGGAAATTATTTTAAAACCTTCAGGAAATACTTATTAAGAAATGGGGAAATTAACAATATCCATTTATTTATCAATAGAAATAATTTATTTAAGCAGGATTCCATTCTCCAAGAAACAATAATCGTTAAAGTTTCTAAAAGCCATAATAATCCTGAATTCATTAATGTTTCCTCATCAAATGATTTCATGTTTGATGATTTGAAACGATTTAAGTTACCCTACGAATTATCCGTATCTAGAGACGATAATTCATTTATTTTTCTGCCGACAAATCAAAGCGAGGTTAATGTTTTAACTCTATTAAATAAATTTGAATATAGCCTCACTGATTTGGGAATTAAATTAAAAACAGGTTTAACAGTTGGCTTTAGAAATAAAGAGTTATTATCTGATTATCAATGCCCTCAATCCGTACCTATATTTTATCCATGCCATTTTAATGAAGGATTTGTTAAGTTTCCAGTTGACACTGATAAAAAACAATTTATTTTAAAAGATAAATCTAGTTTACTTCAGGACAATAAAAATTTCTTGTTTTTGAAAAGATTCACATCTAAAGAAGAAGAAAGAAGATTACAACCTGCAATATACCTACATGACTCTTTAAATGAATTTAATTATATTTCAACTGATAATAAAATTAATTTCATTGACACTATTAACAAAAATGATTATTTGACACTGCCTGAAATTTACGGATTATTCGCCCTATTCAATTCCACAATATATGACATGTATTACAGGATTTTAGACGGAAGTACACAAGTAAATGCTAGTGAAATTAATTCAATGCCTGTTCCAGATAGAAATTCATTAAAACAACTAGGTAATAAAATAATTCATTCCAGTAATTTAACAACCCCTTATTGTGATAAAATATTAGGAGAATTAATTTATGGATAATTTAGATTCTGCAAAAGAAATATTAAAAGCAATTGAAATGCCGGAACGACAACAAAATGACATCAGTGCTTATACACTATTAGCATTAGCAGATATTAGCCAAGACAAAAATTGGAGTCAATCCAATAATGATTGGATAGGAATACATGAGATTATACAATTCATATCCAATAATTATGATCAAACATATGCTGAAAATTCACGAGAATCTATTAGAAAAGATGCCATTCATCCATTTAGACATGCAGCAATAGTTAAAGATAATGGTGAAGCCACTAATTCTCCAAATTATAAATATAAATTAACAGATGAGTTTTTAAACTTAATACAAAGTTATGACACACCACAATGGGATAAATCTTTAAATGAATTTTTATCATCACATGAATCATTAATACGCATATATTCTTCTCAAAGAGAATTAACAAAAAAACCAGTACAGATTAATGGTGAAATTTTTAGTTTTACCTCTGGAGAACATAATGAACTACAAATACAAATCCTTGAAGAATTTGCCCCACGTTTTGCACCGGGAAGTGAATGTTTATATGTAGGAGATACTGCTAAAAAAGATTTATTCATTAACAATGAAAAATTAGAAGAATTAGGATTTGAAATTTCAACCCACAACAAAATGCCTGATGTTATTTTATATTGTGAAGAAAAAAATTGGATTTATTTTATTGAAGCTGTTACTTCAACAGGTCCAATGAATCCTAAAAGAATAATTGAAATTAACCAGTTAACTGAAAATGTTGATGCAGGAAAAATTTACATTACTGCATTTTTAGATTTCAAAACATTTAAAAAATTCGCAACCGATTTAGCTTGGGATAGTGAAGTTTGGATTGCTGATAATCCTGATCACTTAATCCATTTTAATGGGGACAGATTTTTAGGTCCAAGGTAAAAAAAAAAATAATTATCAATTTATAATATTTTTGTTATGTATCCACTCACGATGCTTTCCAATAGCTACACGAACAATAACATCAATCAAATCAGTTTCATCAATCTGTTTGAAATAATAGTGAGCCGGTCCTTCAAGCATCTGCCTTAAGTCATAAAAAGGCCTTGGCTTAACAGCATCCGGATGCATCAACCCATATTTTTTCAATAGCTTCACATTTTCTGTTTCGTATTTCTCCAATCCGGATTTCTGCACTTTAGTGGCAACGGTCTTTTCTTTTTTATCGAAAATCTTAGCAATTTGAGATGAATCGATTAAAATACTAGATTCAATTAACAGCAGCATTATTTCTTTTCCTTTAACTGTTATTGTTGTTGGATGTGAATTTTCACTATCTAGTATTAATTTCATTTTATTGCCTCAGTTATATATTACAATCTCTATCTAAAAAAATGTTTAGCTAGGAGAATTAACTCCCAACTATTTAAGCCCTGAACTTACCTTTAATAATCCTATTAGGTGCATTCATCAAAACACCTACTGAAGTGAGTATGAATAACTTTGTATACATCGGCAGTTCATCTCGGATGTCCTTGCGCATGAATTCAATCAATGGATAAAAATCATATACATCCCCGTCAGGCCCTAAAGGAGCAACGGTAGTACCGCTTATTCTTGAGTATAACAATTTCATTCCTGGATTTTGATAGTCCATACCGATGTATGTTTTCTCGGCTATTTCAGATCCGCCGTCACAAACAGCAGTGCCCAATAAATCTATATTGTCAATACCGTAATATGACTTTATTGTTTCCACAGACTCAACTTGCCTATTTGAAGCAAACATATCAGATTTTAATGTGGTTAATGACTTATAATTGACCGCCATGCTGTTCAGGTTACAGAAGCTTCCTGCTGACTCCTTGAACTTTTCCTGAGCCTTTAAAATGGTAACTCCACTGTCATCACCGGAAGTGTGATTGTAGGTTGCTACTTTATCGTTGTTTAAAATCATGTTGATGGCAGCCTGCTCAATGCTTCTTCCTATAAGAATCCCGACATCCTGAAGCATATCATGAACACTGATTAAATTAGAGTCAAGCATTTGCGCTGAGACATTCAACACGCCACCGATTGTATCGATTGATACTGTGTCACTTACTGGTTTTCTTACGTTCAGCTCCTGAAGTGTTGCTCCAGGCGCAACATCTTTTGCTTCACCTAATTGACCTTTTGCTATTATCTCATCGATATTTACACGCTGGGACATGTAAGTGTAATATTGGCTGTTTTCCTCAATTTCCTGCTTTGGAATCAGTCTTGTAAATCTCATCCATTTGGCTGAAGTGTCTGCTACAATCTGTGCCATCACTTCATCCTGAACTTTAGTATTGTTTCCTTTAGTTAACATTTTATCACCTTTATGGTCTGCATTTTCCTGTAAGTGCAAGATGCGGTTTATTTAACAATATTCCAACCTTGGACTGGATGAACAGTTTAGTATACTGTGGCAGCTCATCATAGATGTCCTTTCTCATGATTTCGATGATTGGATAAAAGTCTGCAATGTTTTCATCTGATGTAATTGGTGCAACAGTAGTTCCTGAAGACTTGGAATACAACACGGTCAACGGCGCATTCCTTAAGTCAAATGCAATGTAGTCCTTTTCTCCAAGCATTGCACCGCCGTCTGCATGGGTTGTTCCCAAAAAGTCAATATTATCCACACCATAATAGCTTTGTATTTCCTCAATCGGCTGAACCAGCTTATTGCTAATATATGCCAATTGCTTAATATAGCTTAATGTCCTGTATGACTCAACCATTACTGTTAAATCTGCACCTGCACCGGAACTTCCTTTAAATGCTTCCTGTGCCTTGATGACAAACTGACCGAATGCCTCCATGGTATCCTCAGTTTGTGTGGTATTGTATGTTGGAACCTTAGGTGAGCTTACAAGAGTATTGTAAATGTTGGACTCGATTTTATTGGCAATAAGTGTTGCCACATCCGCCAACAAGTCCTCAAAAGAGATTCTGTCACTGTCAAAGACATCCTTGTTGACGTTTAATACTCCTCCGACTGTGTCAATGCTGATAGTGTCTGTTACAGGTTTTCTTATGTTCAGCTCCTGCAGGGATGCTCCCGGTGCCAGGTCTTTTGCCTCACCCAAAAGTCCACGTTTGATTGCATCATCAAGATTGATGTTCTGGCGGAAGTAAGTATAGTAATCAGAGTTTTCCTTGATTTCCTGCTTTGGAAAGAGCCTTGCCAATCTTAATCTTTTAGCTGACTCATCAGTAATGGTTTGAGCAATTACTTCGTTTTGCACTTTGGTATCATTTCCTTTTGTAATCATTCACTATCACCTTAAGTTTGACCTGTTGTTCCAATATCATATGGTCTGAACACTTCGATATAATTGTAATCATCAGAACTAGCTACAGGGTGCATTGCAATGTATTCGCCGTCATCTGATTTGATTGCTCCAGTACTGGTTAGAGCAATTCTGTCATTGACATCAATGTTTGATAATCCTGAGGCTAGTTTTAATCTGAACATATGACCTAAAACTAGGATTGAAGTTTTCCTTCTACCCCCAGTCATGGTGACCGGATCGTTGACTGCAATACCTAAAATGATTTCATCTTCAGCAGCAGTGTATTTTTTAACTGTTGGCTTTCCAATGTCTGAGGCAGCAGATAGAGTCACTGCATCATCGACCTTGACTTTGTTTCCTGCATACTCATAACCTGGAGTTTCTCCAGTTGGAGTTGTTACTGTGGTTGCAGTGATTGTACCTTCATCCAATAGGAAAGTTGTGACTTCTTTTCTCTCTTCAAGCAATATTATAGAATCTGCCATAAATGTCCTCCACTTAATTTATTATATAATTTATTATTTATAATATATAAATATTTATATATTATGGCTACTTTTTTTAAAATTTAGCAAAGATTGACATTAACGATTAATAATCCAAAATAAGGGATAGAATAGAAATAAGCCAAAATAGAGTTGTAATGGAATGTCCTTAAAATAAAGATGACTTACTTCTATTTTGAAAACAAATATAGGAGTGAAATTAATTTGTCCCCAATATAATATTTGTTATTATATTATATAATATTGAAAGTAAAAATTAAGATTCACTTACAGTTTCTTCAACAATATTAATTTCATCATCTGATAATTCATATAACTCATAAACTAATTTGTCTATTATTTCATCAGTTTTATTTAATTGTGTTTCCAATATTCTTTTTTCTTTAGGAGTTTTACAAGCAGATAATTTTTTGTTTAATTCAATCATTTTATCCGCCAAATCAACAAATACTTTTTGTTCTTCAATTGGGATTTCAGGAATTGGCAATTTGGAAATTCCATTAGGGAAATATTCATAAATACCATTTCCAGTTTGTTTACCTAAAGATCTATATCTAAATGTTAATAATTTTGAGTTTAATAATGCTAGAATATATTTTAAATCAAAATTTTCATTTGTATCGAAGATAACAGTCATATTTGAGAAACTCAGATATTTAAATTCACCATCATATGAAAATTCATTAATTGAATTTCTTCTACTACAAAATAGCTTAGGCTTATTATAAAATTCTTTATGCATAGGCCTACTATATTTCCACCAAGGCCTTCCTTCATTTTTAACTGTAGCACGCTTATTTAATGCAGCTCTATTAGATTTAAGATATTCTTTTATTTCATTAGGCAATTCTTTAAAATCATTAATAAATTCATAATATAACAATAAATCAGTATTTTCATTAATAAAATATCTTCCAGAATTTTTTCCAGTGACTCTTAATTTAATAAATTCTGGAGGGAATTGTTTCGGATATTCTTTAAATGAAAAAATTTTATCTGCTGCAGTTTCCATTCCTTTACCAACTAAACAGATATCACCTAATTTTTCATGAGTACTATCTATCTTGGAATTGAATTTTTTTATCTTATCATTAATCAATGGAAATATTTTATTTTTATCAAATTTTACTTTAAAAAATAATTCATCATCATTAATTATATTAATTAACTCTTTTTTATCTAAATCTTTTTCAGGTATAGTTAAAGCTTTAGTGGAAGAATATTTTTTGGTTTTGTCAAATATTGTTATAGCAGTTGTAATTCCAGCATTAAATACTAAATATTTTTCAAAATTAACAATCTTGACAAGAGAGACATCATCTAAGATATAATTTCTTAATTTTTTTGCTTTATCTGAAAACAGAAATGCATTGGATATGATAAATCCAATTTTACCTTTTGAAATTTTACTAGATTTAGAAATGAAATAAAATAATATGTCACTTTTATCCATGTAGATCTCATAATTATTTTTCAAATAATTAAAGTAATTTGAATTGGCGCCCAGAGTTTGTATGTTGAAATATGGTGGATTTCCAATAACAGCATCAAATCCTCCAGTTTCAAATATATCAGAAAACTCTATTTCCCAATCAAAAGGATTAAGTTCAAATACTTCATCATCAGTTAAATCCTGTTGTTCTAAAATATCAGTGCCTATTAAACTATTTCCACAACGGATATTATCTCCAAGATAAGGCAATGCTCTTTCTTGTATTAATTTCTGCTGAGCTTCTAACACATCTTTGTTTTCATCTTCAAGTACTTTTAAAAGTAAACTTAATTTAGTTACTTCAACAGCTTGAGAATCAATATCCACACCATAAATATTGTTTAATAAAATTCTTTTCTTTTCCTGAATAGTTAATTTAGGAATTCCATCTTTACCTATGTAGATTACATTTTTTGGAGGTTGATCTAGATTAGAATAATAATCTACATGCCAATCCAATAGCTTTTGATAGGCACCCAATAAGAAACTACCTGAACCACATGCCGGATCAACAATTCTTAACTCAGAAACTTTATTTGGTGTTTTTCCTTTCAGAAGTTCACCGACAGTATTTTCAACAATGTAATTAACAATGTATTGCGGAGTATAGAATACTCCTCCTGCTTTTTTAACTTCAGGTTTATCTTCAACTTTAGCCTGATGGCCATCAGTTAATCTAATTACTTTTCCAAGGAACTGTTCATAAATGTTTCCTAAAATTTCAGTTGAAATCATACTAAATTCATAAGGACAGTCGGGATAGTATAATCCGTCAATAATCTTTTTTAATTTACCATCATCAACTTTTAGACCTGGAGTCAGTGTATCTGCACTTAAGCTAATGTCTTTTTCTTCTGTGAAATGAAACAATCCCGAATTATATTTAGCATCAGCTTTCCTACACAATTCTATGAACGCTTCATAAACCTGATAGTTATCTTTTTCATTTCTTGCTAGTTCAGTTAATTTCTTTAGCTGACCATATTTTTCTATTCCTCTGTCTTCAGCTATTCTTAAAAAGATTATACGGTCAATAATTAGTTGAACTGCAAAGTTTAATTCATCCACTGTTAATTCTTTATTTCTGAGCGCAATATTTTTTGCAAGTTCCAATCTCCACTCTTCAATAGTTTTTAAGAATTCTGAATCTACAGTAGATGTTCCTTTTTTATCACCATGAATGTTTTTAACGTATTGATCAAATTTACCAGTTAGTACAGCTCCTTTAGAGAAGATATTATATATCTCTTCCCATTTGTCAACGTATTCACTGTAATGATAATATTTAATTCTGTCGACACTTGTGTTGTGAGTTTTTTTAGGTGCAGTTTTAGGTTCGTATATTGCAAGCTCTTCAAAGTCTGTGAGTAATCCTAAAGGCAGATGTGCACTCCAAGTATATCTTTTAAGCTGAAATGCATAGCGTCTGTCATGTTCAATATCTACACTAGGCTTTTTGGCCTCTACAAAAAATATTCTTGCCCCACCAATTCTAAAGCAGTAATCAGGAGCTTTAGGTTTTCCACCAACAATAACAGTATCCTCAAATTCAACATCCTTGAATTGTGGTGCAACACCTGCTTCATTTGTTACATCCCAACCAAGAGCTTGAAAGAATTTGTTTATGAAATTAATTTTGGTATTTTCCTCATCAAATGCTACAGTTTTATAGATATGTTCGTTTGTCTTAAACTCTTCAACAAGACTTGCAATTTGTTTTTTACTAGTTTCAAAATCAATCATAGAAACACCTTACTCACAATATATTTTAAGTTATGTCAATCATGATTAATAAAAATAGATATAATCTTAATCGAATTATGATGAATTACATATGAATACTTTTAAAAATCGTTTAAACAATTAATATATACAATATATTGTTTGTGTACAAGTATAAAATACCATAAACTTTTTTAATTATTAAAATCTAACTAAAACGTACTATGAAAAAAATTAAAAAAAATTTCGTCATTAATATTGATGACGAAGAAAAAATAAGTATAATTGAAAATAAAATTTGTGAATATGGAACTATAAATTTTTGGCATACTGGAGATTTATATTCTACAAAATATGAGTTAAAGCTAGAAGATTGTATTTTTGATATAATTGGATTTCAATTTGAAGCGGACAGTCAAGAGGAACTTGACGAAATGTTATCCAAGTTTAGTAGAGATCTTGATGAATTAAATGTTAATTATAAATTAAAGGATTTTGATACAAATGAACTTATTGAATCTGTTTATTTTGAATGTAGAGAAGAAATAATAGTTCATTTTACATCAACAAATGCGTTTAATGAAAAAATACTGCGTAAAATCCATATAATCAAAAATCTTCCAAAAAATTATGAATTCATTGGTGCAAACAGAGCGTACGAAAAAATTACTATCAAAAATTCCACTGATAGTTCTAGAGGTTTTATTTCAATAACCATCAAACTATATAGCTTATTAGATGATGATTTAAAGAATTTAGAACAGCAAGTTATTAATGAACTTGAAAAATTAAATGAAGATTTTGAGTTAGAGATTAATCATTTAGATTAATCTTTTTTTATTTTTCTAGATATGATACTCCACCATAGTTAAATATCATATTACTCAAAAAACATGATTTATATTATGAAAACAATATTGTAATCATCTAATAATATTTATCTCATCATATAATATTGTTTTCAGTAAATTAAGTAATTTAATTGATTAATATGACAAATAAAGAAAATATTTAAATACTTCATTGATTAAATTATAATCATGGAAGATTCTCTGAGAAACTTGTTGGATAAACTTGAATTAAATGAAGATAATGGATTATTTTTAAAAGGAGAAGGTTTAAAAATAAATTCACGTATCAAAAATTCTCTAAAATACATTGACTATGATGCAATTTATATTTTAGATGAAAATCCATTAATTATCTTCAAAGAATTCGACACATATTCTAAAAAAGATATTGATGATTTCCGTAAAGGAATCTGGAACCTCAATGATGTTCCAATAATATTTATTATCCTTCCAGAGGAAATTCAGGTTTATAATTCCAATATTTTCGATGATGAGAACTCATTTTTAGGTAAATTTTCAAAAGATGATAATTTAGAAATTTTTAATATTTACAACTTAGCCAATGGAACTTTTTTTGATAAATACCACAATTCATTTAATAATTCAAAAAGAGTTCAAAATTACTTATTGGAGAATATTAAAATAACAATTAAGTTATTAAAGAAAGATAAATTAGATTTAGAAATTATACATAGTTTAATTGGGAAATTAATCTTTTCAAAATATCTCATTGACAGAGGCATTTGTAAAGATGAATTTTTTATTAATAATTATGGTTGTAAGTTTAATAAGGTCATCCTAAAAAAAGAATGTTTATTTGAATTTTTCAACACTCTTGAAGAAAAATTTAATCCTGATTTGTTTAAATTAACTGAAAATCAAAAAAATAAAATCACAGATAAACATTTGAAAAATTTGCATAAATTATTCAGTGGTTTTGACATGAAGAATCCAGAACAAGCTGTTCTTGATTGCCCATATGATTTTGAAATAATTCCTATTGAGTTAATAAGTAATATTTATGAAGCATTTCTCCAGGATAATAATTCTAAAAAGAATCAAAAAGCAATATATACTCCCTTGTTTTTAGTAGATTATATACTAAATAATACATTAGATAAAAAATTAAAAAATAATACTAATTGTAAAGTTTTGGATCCATCATGTGGTTCTGGAGTATTTTTAGTCGAATCATTGAGAAGAATAATTGATAAACATATAGAGGTGAACTCCACAATAACATCTGATGAATTAAAAGAGATTTTAACATCAAATATTTATGGAATTGACATTGATAAAGACGCAATTCAAATGACTATTCTTTCAATACAATTAACATTATTCGATTATTTAGATATTAAAGAAATTAAACATTTTAAAATGCCTCAATTATTAAATAAAAACTTTTTTAATGATGATTTTTTCAATTTAGATGGATTGTTTAACTCATTAAATGATTTTGATTTAATTGTAGGTAATCCTCCATGGGGATCAAAACAAAAATCCCATATAGAATATTGTAAAGAAAAGGATTTACCCGTTTCTAATAAACAAATAGCACAATCATTTTTACTTAGAGTTGATGATTTTATAAATGAGTCATCTGATGTTGCACTAATAGTTACAAGTAAACTGTTATATAATTTTAATGATTCAAAATTTAGAAAATACTTCTTAAAAAATTTTAATTTAACTGAAGTACTGGAATTTTCATCAATTAGGAAAGAAATATTTAATAATGCTATTGGACCAGGTTCAATATTATTTTATAACACCAACATGAAAAATTGCAATAATGTAAAACATATTTCACTTAAACCAAACAAGTTATTTTATTTATTATCTTCTGTTGTAATACAGAAATCTGATATTAAATTTATTTCACAAAAAGATTTGCATGATTATGATTGGGTTTGGAAAGTTTTGGTTTATGGAAATACTTTAGACTTCCAATTAATAAATAGATTGCACTCTAAAAAAAATATTGGCCAATATATTAAAAAATATGATTTATTCAGTTCATTTGGAATAATGAAAGGCAATGGAAATAAAGATGCAACAAAATATTTCAAATATGATTTTTTAGATGTTCAACATAAAATGCTTCGAAGATATTATATTGATGAAAGACATATTGAAAAATGGAATATTGCAAATGTTTCACGTCCAAGGACTAAAGAAACATTTACTCCACCATATGTTTTAGTTAAAAAAACCCTTACTCAAGATTTTGAATGTGTTTCCACATATTCTGAAAAACAATGGGTTTTTACTGATAGTGTTATGTCTATAAAAGGAGAAGAATATGATGAAAAATTATTAAAATGCATGGTGGGATTTTTAAATTCAAAATTATTTTCTTATTTGTCTTTTTTAACTTTTTCATCAATTGGTATTGAAAGAGAACAAATCTTTTTAAATGAAATAAAAAATATTCCTATGATTATCAACGACACACTTGTTAATTATGTTGATGAAATGTTAAATAACAAAGATAGTGATAAATTACAAATCATTCAAGAAAAAATTGACAAATTAATTTTTGATTTATTATCATTTACCGATTTAGAAAAAGATTTAGTAAATTATTTTACTGATGTTACGTTACCAATGTTTAAAAAAGAAAATGTGTATCATAAAGTTTCAAATGAAATTTTAGAAGATTATATTATGGTTTTTGTTAAATATTTCAAAAATTATTTCAAAGCAGAAAATAATGAATATTTCCATGCTGAATGTTACAAATCAGAACATTTTATTGGAATTAGATTTATCATTGATGAAAAACCTCCAAAACATTTAATTGGATATAATGAAAATAAAACAGATATATTAAACCTCTTTGGAGACATAAGTATTGAAGAAAAACAAAATTTATTCGTGCAAAAAGACATTAAAGGATTCGAAGAAACTTCTTTTTATGTAATTAAATCAAATGAATTTAAAAATTGGCATAGAGCTATTGCTAGAAAAGATTTAATTGAATTTACAAATTCCTTGATGGGTGTGGAGGATGAATAATGTTAGATTCTTCCAAGTTTAAATATTTTGAACGCTTTGAAAATATTGATAGTGAAGAACATTTTAATAAATTAATTAATTTAGCAATACACACATATTTTGAAATTTTAAATACTAAAACTTATAGCAAATCTGAAATGATTAGAAAAAGAGAAAATGAATATCGAGATGATTTCGTAGATACCCTGCTTGAAATTCAAGAAGATTATGGTTTTAATAATTTAATTATAAATTGTGAACCTCAAGAAAGAAGGGAAGATGTTGAAGAAAGAGGGTTATTAGATATAAAAATTCAATATCAAACTTTAAAAAATATTCACATTAACAAATATTATCATACTATTGAATGTAAAAGATTTGGAAATGATTTAAAAATTAAAGAGAACTATTATGAAAATGGTATTTTAGAGTTTTTAGAAGGTAAATATTCGAGTAATGCTAATTATGCTGGAATGATTTGTTTTATAGAAGAATTTAAAAATAATTGGAACATGGACAAGATTATAATAAAAATTAATGAAAAATTAAACGAAAATAATATATCCTCCCTAAATAATAATCCTCATGATGATTATGAACATGTTTATACATTAACAACATTACGAGATTACAATAACAAAAACATCCATATAATTCATTTAATGTTAGATTACACACCAATATTCTCAAATAATTGATATTATAACCATTAGAATGTCTTATAAATATTAATTTATTCTATCTTTTTCAATTACGAATTTCTTACAAAATAAATTGTATCCTCATCATAACTACCTAATGCATCATATTCTGCTTGTGTCATAAATCTGAATTTACCAAAGACTCCATATTCCACGCCCATATATACGGGTCCTGTTGATTTTGCAAGATACATCTGTATACCTCCGGAATGCTTTAATGGTATCACAGAATATGCATCAAGAGATTCTGTATCCCATGAACTTCCGTTATACTCTTTAATGGTCATGACTGAGCTAGTAACAATAGCTACACGATAACCTGCACTAACACCTGTAGGTAATGTATTTGTAGTTCTTATTTCATCTACTGGCAGTTTCCATCCAGCTTCTTCATCACTACCAACACCCATATCACCTTTAGGTCCTGTTTCACCAGCGTCTCCTTTAGCACCGGTATCACCAGTATCTCCTTTATCTCCAGTTGCTCCTGTGTCTCCTTTTTCTCCTTTTATATTTCCTACATTATCCCAAGTATTATTAAGCCAAACATAAAGGGAACCGTTTACTAAATAGCTGTCTCCATCCTTACCGGTTGGATGTGCAGCTATTAGTTCTTGGTAAGTAGTATACGAACCTTTAATAGTAGTACCAATACCAGTAGCTCCAGTGTCACCAGTTGCGCCGGCCGGTCCAGTATCACCAGTAGCTCCTGTATCTCCAGTATCTCCTTTAAGTCCTTGTTCTCCTTTCTCCCCAGTTGCTCCAGTCTCACCTTTGTCTCCTTTACTACCTTTCTCACCAGTATCGCCTTTATCACCTGTATCACCTTTAGGTCCTGCTGGTCCAGTTGCTCCAGTTTCTCCTTTTAAACTTCCGGCATTTTCCCATTGATTTCCATTCCAGAAATAAAAGTTACCGTCTACAATGTATGCATCTGTATCATTACCTGTTGGATGTTCGGCTATCAATTCTTCCAATGAATTGTAGCTTCCTTTTATTGTTGTTCCAACTCCAGTATCTCCTTTTTCTCCGGTATCTCCCACTACTCTTCCGAGTGCAATCCATTCTGTATTTTCTGCCAATCTTATTCCCCCTCATATGTCCATGGTTCAACACTTATGCTTTCAAATTGGACATGTCCTCCCGCATCATAAATCATTATGGCCGGATAGAAAGTATCAAATGTTATTTTATCACTTATGTCTGCTTCATATCTGAAATCAACAGTACTGCCATGTCTTATTGTTGCTATAACATATCCATTATCATAATACAAGTCAAAATAGTAGTCTTGTGAATCTAAAGTTAATTGTCCTGTTGTTACATTAACATCTCGCACTACATGATCGGAAGTTGAATATTTCAATCCTTTTTTACCAGGATATGCTCCCAATTCTAAGATTTTTGTATCTCTATAATGAGTTAATGATTTTGAATTTACTAAAGCTATTGCATCTCCCCAACCTTGATTGCTGTCCTTTTTCTGATACAAATCAGCTTGAAGGTGAATTCCATTATCTCCACTAATGCCGTTTGAATATACATTGGGTATGGCCATTACAACGTTTCCGCTTCCAACATCTTTAGCTAGATTATATACTTCAGTATAATCCACTTCGGAGATGTCAAATGTATGTGAAATGCTTGAAGGATATTTTACAATATCATAAGCATAGATATCGCAATTCCATCCATAATCATTAAAGCTTGGAAATGGAACGCATTTATAATTAATGTCAATAGCTACTTTTCTTCCAACTTTGCTGACTAGTGTTCCTGTTGCATCCTGAACATATGGTACATTAACAGCTGAAACTCCATTGCTATTAGTTCTAACAGTACTATGTACTCCATCAATCCACCAATCGACCGGAACTCCAGCATCTTCTAATGTTACACTATATTCAAATCCTCCAGGAGTAATGATTTCTGATTTCACAGTAGCTTGTATTGGCATTATAAACATCATCATTAATCGTTCTGCGAGCTCAAATATTGTTAGGGAATTGTCCCACCAAATATTATATTCAGTTAATTTGTTTCTGAGTTTTGTTCTGGTAGCTCCAAATCTTGTGTTTTCTAAAATAACATTACTAGCTATACTCACATTAACGCCTCCGTTATTCTGGTTCATAATATATTTTGGTTCTGTTTATCATCCCTACAGCGTATCCACTTTGTTCTATTTGGCAGCTTGCAAACATGCCAAATGTTATTTCATCTGAGTTCCAAACCCTGCCTGGATCAAAAGTATCGGACTCTATAACATTACCATTTGAATCTTTGAATGACCATGACAAGTAATAGTCATCAGTTTTTTCTAATATGGCGGTTCCTTTAAAGTTTCTACCGACATCATCAAGATACACTGAACCATTAGGCAATCCCCATCTTTCATTCAAGTTCCATACTCCAGGATATCCTTCATATAATCCAATAAATACTCCAGTATATCCATTACTATCTCTATTTGTTAATGGAACGTTTGAAACAAAAAATCCGATTCCAAAATATCCGTATTGTGTTCCGATATCTTCTATGTTGAATTCTATTTTCCAACCGTTATTGTCTCCATAATAGTAAGTTCCGGGAGTTGTATTAAATTTACCAAATACTGCTGCATAATACGTATCTTCTTCTTTAAATTCGTGAACGCTTGTATCTCTTTCATATCCTATAAAATATCCATTATTTTTTAAAGATGAAACATTCCAATTGCCACTAGTTACATTAGCTAATTGATAAATTGTTCCCAATTTCTCAGCAGTTAAAGGATTTTCATCATCTTCCGTTTTGAATATTGGAAGTATTTCATATCTGTCAATTAATTGATTAATAGTATCAGATTGACTATAACTAATTCCAGCATTTGTTAATCCAGTTCTTAGATTAGCTCTTAATGTTGTTAATCTTGTATTCATTAGCTGTTCATTAGTTAGGACTTGTGAAAGGTCGGGTGGTGTGAAACTCATGTTAATCAGCTCCCGAGTAGATTAAGATTGCTTTGTTGTGTGGATGTTATTGTTCCAATACTTGTTTGAAGATTTTGAATAGCTGTAGCTACTGGTGCATTTTTAATAGCGTTAGTATTGTCTGTTGTATCTAAAGAACCTGCAAGATTAACAGGTCCTGTATCACCAGTTGCACCTGTATCTCCGGTGTCTCCTTTAGGGCCTATATCTCCTGTGTCACCTTTTTGACCTGTGTCTCCTTTAGGTCCAGTTATGTCTGAATAATATATGGTTGCACTTGAGTCTTTCCCTTCAAATGTTATATTTCTATGTGCAGTATCATTATAAACCCAAATGCTTTCTCCTTCCTCTCCAGTATTACCTTTTGGACCTGTATCACCTGTATCGCCTTTAGGTCCCGTATCTCCAGTGTCTCCTTTTGGTCCTGCTGGTCCGGTATCTCCAGTGTCGCCTTTTTCACCACCTCCACCAGAACCTCCAGCACTTGATAATTTAAAGCAGTTAACATAATGATATTCATCTGAATCAGTTACTGGATGTAATGCTAAGAATTCACCGGAAGAATCTTTGACCGCCCCATTTTCAGTTAATTTGATTTTATCTGCTGGAACAATATCATTAATATTACCCGCTAGTTTGAGTCTGTATAATTGGCCTAACACTAACACACTGGCTTTTCTTTGACCGTTATCCATTACCATTGGGTCATTAACGATAATGCCTATTGGTATCTCATCATTATCGCCAGTGTATTTTTTAACCATTTCTTTTCCGATTTCTGATTTGTCTGAGATTGTAACAGTATCTTCAGGATAAAGTTTTGATGTATATTCATAGCCAATGTTCTGGCCTGTTTCTGTAACTACATCTTTTGAGGTTACATCCCCATCATCAAGTAAAAATGTAGTTACTTCTTTTCTTCCTTCCAATAAAACAATTTGGTCTGACATTTACATCCCTCTTTTTACATTAACACTTCATATATATGATTACCTTTTACATTTGGATTGCATTTGATATCTATTCCATATTTTCTAGCTTCTGTGCAGAAATACAAGTCTTCAGACAGTACAGTATCATTGTCATAGATTATGTATTTGAAATATGGATATGCCATTTTCTTGAAGACATTAACATTAACGAGAGCTATTCCCAGCCCCCCACCTTTAATATCAAATGGATTATTAGCTTTCCATAATGTTTCACCATAGATCATGTTTTTGTCTGTGTAGTCTTTTCCAAAATCATAGATGACAGTTTGATCTGTTTTTGTTCTTTTTTTGTAGTACCATCCTAAAGCAATGTCTGTTTCACATTCCAATAGCTTAACTACGGTATCCTTAGGAACACTAACATCTGAGTCTATCATTAACACGTAGTCGAAGTTGTGTTTGAGTGCGAGTTTAGCTATTTCATTTCTTGCACGTGCACAATCATAGCCTTTGACATAATCAAAGAAGAGATTATAATTTTCTGGATTTGTTAAACCGAATATGCTTTTAAAACATTCCGGTTTGATATTCTCGAATGTTGGAACTGCAATCAGGATTTTACCTTTATTCATCTTGATTACCTTCCAACTTTTCTATTCTCTCTTCCAATTCATCCATGTTAATCTTGTCTTCATACTCACATCTATATTCATAAATGTCAATTGATGCGACAATGATGATGGCTAGTGTAAATGGCAATAGTCCTTCAATTAAAGCATACTTTGTGGCATTGGTCATGATGATGTTGATAGCTACAGCCGTTAAAACAGCACTTGAAATTGTTTTGGTAAAGTTACATATTAATATCTTCTTTTTTAGTTGGTTCATGATAAGAATATCCTCCAAAGAAGTTTATTGTTTTTCAGGGTAACCCAAAACTCTTTTAGCTTTTTGTTTTGCGTCTTCAACATCTCCTTGGCCTCTAATTCTACTTGCGTAATGGCTTGCTATTCCTAAGATTATCATGAGAATACAGTATGGGATTGTATTTTCTGTAATTCCCAATGCTTCTGAATATAGCATGACAACTGGAATAGCTGTAACGAGAAATGAAGTTAATATGTCAATGTCTTTTCTGTTTCTTTCTATCCATTCGTAAATCATTGTGTATCACCTATAGCTATTGGATTTTCAAAATCTTTGTATGTGTGGCTGATTATTACTCCATCAACGCACATTTTTTCTTCTGATTTGTATACTTCTTCAGCATTTTCTTCTATGCTCATCCAGGTTTGGTATTCTTCGATTGTTTCAAAGTATTTTATGTATTTCATTGTGCCTCCCATGTTATTGAGTAGTATAGTATTCCATCTTCGATTTTAAATGATATTATAGGTTTAACTGCGTAAGGATAGCCACTATCGACGTATCTTGTGCCGTTCCAGTAGAACCAGTGTCCTGTTGATTGATCGATATATGGTCCTTTATTTTCTAAAGTTCCTACAAGTTTCCTTATAGTCATGATTAAACCTCACTATAATATATTATCTTTTTTATTATATAATTTATTATGTATTTTATTATTTAATTTATATAAGATATATATCCTTGCCATCATCACAACCTTCCCATTCCATGTAGAGTTTGTTATCTTCCCAGACAAACCTGACATCATTGACAATAGCTACATCAGGAAGTTCACAATAGGTAACGCCGTCAGCATCTTTAACATAATTGGCCTGAGCCATTATATTTGCCTCAGTTGGTACAATCATATTAACGACATGAGTTATTTCATCCTGTTCAAAACTGCAGTCTGCAAGATCAATACAATTCTGGGATTCAGGATACATTTCAATTTCAGACATTTGTCTATAAACTCTAATGTATTCTGTATCTTCATTTTCCGTTAGATTAACAATCGATAATAGTCTTAAGTCATGGCCATGTTCAGGATTGCATTCACCATCACTGTCAATGTAGATTCTTGTATTTGGCAGAATATCTTTTGGAGCTGGTCTTTTCAGTTTCAATCTGAAAACATCACCAAGAACAGCTACTGCCACTAAAGTCAATCCTGAAGTCTTAACCTGGACTTTGCCTAAGAGATATCCGAAAGCCAGTTCGTTTTCTTTTGCTTTTCTGACAATTGTGTGTTCCATTGTGGATGATTCATTCAGTGTTACCATTTCACCTACTGCACATTGGTTTTCACATATCCATGCAGTATGTTCATCATTAACATAGAATCTCTCGCCCTCATCTAAAAGACAAGCTATTACATCCATTTTCTCTTCGTGTTCCAATCCTGTTGGATATCCACGTCCGTGTCCAATTGTTGAATCTATATCATAATCAATTATCATTTTAAAACACCCAATCCCAATTCTTGTTTATTATTTTATCTGGAATATGAAGTCCAGTATCGTCCATGTCATCATCATTAGCGTTCCACATTAACGTACTGCCTCTGTAGGCCTTTGTGTATTCATGGCTTCCTTTGTATAAGCGAATTCCAGTTTTAATTCTTTCCGTTACTGTCACCTGTGGAATTCCATTAGCTGCAATTATGGGTGATGGAAATATTAACAGCCATTTTAGATCAATATAGTTGTAGTCTTCAAATTCTGTTGTTTCAAAGAATGTTGGAGAAATCTCTACTTCAGCGAAATTATCATCATAGATTTTGGTTGGATTGTTTCTGCTGAACCCTTCCAAATAATCGCTGCTTGATGAAAAACCGTTTCCT
Source organism: uncultured Methanobrevibacter sp. (assembly GCF_900314695.1). Taxonomy (NCBI): domain Archaea; kingdom Methanobacteriati; phylum Methanobacteriota; class Methanobacteria; order Methanobacteriales; family Methanobacteriaceae; genus Methanobrevibacter; species uncultured Methanobrevibacter sp. The sequence goes on from NZ_OMWD01000011.1 coordinate 32,259, forward strand.
ACTCTTCCATGAATATGGTATTGTTTGTAATTTCCATCTTCATCGCTTCCCTGATTGTAGGCGTCCCAGGATGAAACCTGAACTAAAGTTTTAGCTCCGTTAAACATCAAATAGTCTTTATCACTGTTGGCCCAGTTGAGTGATGTTGCTTTGGTGTCAATGCCATAGGGTGTGAGACTTCCGTCCATTTGCATCATGACACTTCCCGCTGTTGAACCATGATATGTTGCATTATCATTAACATCAACACATCCTGAAATTCTTTTAAATCTTGCAACAGTAACACGATTGTTTGATAAAGACTGACCTGAAGCAACTGTTGTGAATAATGATGTTGGAGAGCTACCATCAAGGCTTGGAACAAATCTGGCTCTTAAAAATCTGCCATTATCTGTTGAGTCATTGTTGATACTTAAACCTGAGTAATTCATGAAATATTGTGAGCATGTATCAGAATTTGCATCAAACATTAATACATCATTACCAGTTGTTAAAGTGCTTGAGAATGTAGTTGATCTGTCATAAACATCCAGCAATAGTTTTGTAGTTTGGGAGATCTTACCTGTTGGAATTCTCACAAGTATTGCTGCAGGTTGTGAACCATATGCTGGAATGTATAATGCATGACATTCTGTTTTGTCTAGGGTTTTGATTTTCAGGTTTTTTAAGTCAATTCTGAAAAGATTAGAATAAGAACTACTTGCCAGATTATCTAAATAGATGTAATCATAGTTTCCCGAATAGCTACCACTCCTTTGATTGTAATTACTCATCACGATGTTTATTTGTAATTCATCTTGCAATGTCATGATTTAATTTATATTATTTAATTTATATAAATAATATAATAAAAAATGTAATATTACATATTCGCATTAACGATTTCAACACCCCTTCAAATTAAAATAATATTAACACCAACCATTTATTAACGGAAACTAGTTTTTTGAAAAGGAGCAAATACAGAGCATTAGAAGCAAATCCAGTTTTTCTAACAATAATTTCTACAAGATTAACATGAAACTATTTTTTTTACAATATTTTACTAGTAATATTACAAAAACATTTAATGATTATAGGAGAATATTGCAAACATGTTTTTATCTCCTTTTTTGATGTGTGTAAAAATTTAAATAAAAAAAATATAAAATTTAAGATAAGTGGAGGAGTAATTTTTTTACTCCCCTCTATTTTTTAAGATTGCAGTTAGTAGTTCTATCAGAGCAGATATTAGATTTAGAACTCCTGCAATCAATATTATTAATTGACTGTCACCAATGCATCAATTTCCATACAGACTTATTTCAAAAAAATTAACACTCTCACATTATTATCCCATCCATAAAAAATATATGTCATGAAATAAATACATAAAACTTTATTACTATTCAATTATGGTGAATTATATGGATAATGATTTATTTCAAATTATAAATACTCCTTGGGCTAATTTAGATTCAGATGAATTAAAGATATATTCAATTATTCTTTTCATTTTATCTTTTTTAGGGGGAATAGTTGCATCTTTAATTTTATCTAAAACTTTCTCAATGAACATTTATTATGCTCTGTTCGTATTTTTAGTTTTAAGTGTTTTAATGACAATTTTTACTTACAAAAGGGATTGGTTTGATAATAAATACGGCATATTTTCTGAATTTCACATTGGTATGAATTATTCCGTTGTATTTTATTTATTGGTTATTCTTAATATTGTGATATCTCTTTTATTTTTTTACCCAAACTTTAAAAGTTATGGATTAACATTTGCAGTAATAATGTTTTTTTCACAATATCTTCCATTAATATTTATGTTATTTAGAATTAGTGTATTTGATGATAAGAATTGCCAAATTATCAGAAAAGATGATTATGGAAATGAGTACTATGAAAATACAATAGGATATAATCCGTTAATTTATTTTTTAATTAACATGCCTTTTGCCATAATAACTGGATTTTATATGAATAATTTTATTAATGACTTATTAAATTCAACATATTTAACATTTAATCTGATTTATTTAATAATATTTATATTAATATTATTTCTAATAGCATCACCCGATTTGTTAAATAAAAAATTACCTTTTGAACTTAGAACATGGGGAGGCGTATTAAAATTTATAACCTTATTATTAATTATTATAATTGTAATAAATATCTTTCTCAAGTAGACATCATCGAATTAGTTGAATCTAATAGATGAACTATTGATAATGGTTCTCATAAAAAATATAAGATATTATACAATAGAATCAATATCAAATACAATGTTAGAGAGTTTACAAATACCTATGAAAATAGTTTAAACTGAAATATTCGTTATTTAAATTATATTTTTCATACTCAATAAAAATAAGTCCAATAAGTATATAGGGAAATAATTAGGTTGTCAGATTTAAGAACCGACCGTTTACCGGTCGGTTCGAGGGTTAAGTAATGAAAAACTTAATTTCATTTGCATTGGTCTCATTGGTAATTAAATGGGGTTGTCCCCCCTTAATTAGGCATTAAGGGTTTCAATGCCTTTTTAATCCCAATAAACGAACTATTAAAATTTTAGGGAAAGATTGAAACAGACCATTAAACACCACTTCCCTAAATTAGATGATTCAATGAATTTAGCTCCGGTGAAAAAAGCAAAAAGCACCATCATAGCTAGATTCTGGTTCTGTTGAATCCCATATCCTTTAAGATTTTATTATATTCCTCACGAGTAGTAAATGAAGGAGCATTCTCATCTTCACTTCCACCAGTAGATCCGGTTTCTTCACTTTCACCACTGTTTGCCGGATTTCTTCCTCCAGGTGCTGAACCGTCACTTGCAGCTTCAATTTTAATTCTTCTCTCAGCCAGTTTTTCCATCAGCTCCATATCAACATCACCAGATAATAGCTTATCAATTATCTCCTTATCCTGAGCATTCTCATTATAATTGAAGTTATATTTAGCTTCGTATTCTTTTATTTTCCTTTCATTTTCAGCTTTTCTAAGCTCAGATAATTCTTTTAAAATTTCATCTTTAGAATCAATGAAATCCTTATTTTCTTCAATAGCTTTTTTTATCTCATCGTATTTTTTAGATTCTTCTTTAAGGTTATTAATCTCATCCTGAAGTTTTCCAATCTCCACATCTTTACCTTGCAACTTTTCTAAAAGTAAACTAGTAGCTACATTAGTATCTTTTGCAGGTGGCTGAGGTTGAGGCTGTGGTTGTGGTGCAGGTTCAGGATTTGGATTTCCCGCAGCACCAGTTTCTCCGGTTATTTCTGAATTCAATAATCTTATCTTTCTAGGGTTTTTAGTAACTCCAACATCTATTAAACTCATAGTATCAATTCCAAACGAATCTCCATTATCTTCCAATAAGACATCAACTTTAGGAGATAGGCCTTTACCTTCCATATCCAGTTCATCCGGAATTTCAAGGAATAGCTTTCCTTCTTCATATTCAATATTATTTCCGATTCCTACATAGATATTGTCATGTTCTGAAGTTAAGGGAATTCCTCCACGGTAGTTTTCAGCTATTAGCTTTAGATCATCTTCCGTCCATTCAACAGGTTTGTCAAGTCTATCATCCAAGTCAGAGTAATCGTATGATCCAACTTCAAAAAGTTCATGTCTCATCATTATCACATTTTTATTATATTAATTATTATATATTTTATTATATCTTTTATATAAATCTTTATTATATTTCAACACCACCATCCGTTAAAATCCTCTCACCTACCGGCTGTTCCTCTTCAAAGTTACTAAGATAGTTTTTATAGATTTCATCACCTTCAGATGAAAGTTCCATAATGTATCTTAATATATCATCTCTTGAATAGCTGAAGTAGATATCTAAAGTTTCATTAACACCCATTAACTCCAGTTGGCGATTTAATAGTTCATTGCAATACTTTAACACCCATTTCTGGTCATTGGCCACATTAACAATAAAACCTGTAATGGCTGAATCGTTAATGTATTCAGCCACATTCTGGTTAGACTTTTCATTACCTGCCTGAGACTGAGGAGTTACAAAAGTCCTTAAAATATTATTTCTAAAGATTTCCGTTTGTCTTGTATAATCTGACTGGTAGTTGTTACCCCCAAGTATTTTACTTTCTATTCCTGGAGGCACAATAGCTACATTACTGTCTGCAGTAGTTCCATAGTCCGCATACAAATTTTCTTTAGCGGATGATGACAGTTCAGTAACTATAGGTTGGCCGTTAGCATCCAATGAAGGTTTAACTTCAATAATATTATCCTTATTAATTCTCTCTACCTGGTTTCGCTCCAAGTTACATTTGTGATAAATATCATCAAGACAATTCAGGATAATGCTTTGCGCTTCACAATATATTTCATTATACATGAAGTTAATGACTTCTTCAGGCTCATACTTTACCGTTAATGTTCCTTCTTCAACACTAACATAATTATTGAACTCTTCAGGAGATCCGTTAACAATATCTTTCGGCATCTCATGCAAGAATAGCTGCACTTCATTATCATCATTAAACTCTTTTTTCAATCCATAGCCATGAGCACCAATTTCTAAAAAGATAGGTTTAATGTATTTGCCTATGGATTTGTCCCATCTTTCAACAGGTTTAATTAAACCCTCTCCATCAACCATTCCACCTTGCAAGATATTTTTAGCTACTTGGCTGATGTCAATTTTTCTGGCCCATAAAATCAAAGTTAGTTTTTGCTCTTGAGATAACTTATTTTCTTTATCAATAAGAACAATATTAACATTAGCTTTATCTATTCTGTTTTTCAAAATTCCTGAAGTATAACCGTCAAGCTTAACAGCATAACGTGCATTAGCTATTGTCTTATTAATTACTGGTGGAAGTGCATCCGGCAAATCAAGGCCCGTATTTATTCCATCAGTTCTAGGTTGTCTTTCATCTTCACCCCAATAGCTACGCTTAGTGTTATACTGCTCTACCCTATTATTTAATAATCTAGTTTTAATATAATCAGTAAGTCTCATGACAATCATTTCCAAAATTTATTTTATTATATTATTTATTATATTTTTTATATAAAATAAGTAATAAATTTAATGTGAAATTTATAGAGATTATTAAATATTAAGCTACATCACTCTAATTCGTAAACAATTATTATTGATGATAAACATATATTATCAACAAGTTATTTTTAAATTGTTTTATGAAAATCGGCAACTATAAAATTTCCATTAGTCTACTTTAGGAGCATGTTAATGTTAAACAAATTTAAAAATTTAGTTGATAATATCCCTGCATCAATACATAATGAAAAAGAGTTTATGAAAGAATATCGAGTAGATATTGAAGAAGAATCAATTAATTATATTGAAAAAGCAATATCTAATGATTTAAGAACAAAAATTGCCAATCTTAACTATCCTTTAGGTAAAATCAATCGAAATACTTTTAATATGTTAAAAGAAGAGTTGATTTATCGTGAAGTTATTTTAAATGAAAATTCAATCCCCTATTTGAAAATCATTGAAACATTTTTTTATATTAATCCATATATGGAAAGATTAGCCCCATTTGATGATGAAAAATGGGCAGAAGTAATTGAATGTTGTAAAAATTATCTAAATTTTAAAAATTACAACAACTTGTCTAAAGACAATTTAAAAGAACATTTTCCTAAGGAGTATAATAGATCAGAATCAGTTAGATACCTTATGGATAAAGGTTGTAAGATTAAAATAGAAAACAACAAAATTGATTTTATTTATGGATTAGATAACATTTTAATTGAATTAGATAAAAAAATAGAATCATTTGGAGGAATAAATTTAATTATAGAGATATTTAATAATGTAGAGTATAGTTCCGAATTTAAAAGATTTTATTTCATGAAAAATACAGACATATTAAATCAAAACAAAAACCTGGAAACACCATGGGGATATCTTTTTAATTTAGCGCTAAAACATCCTAATTTTAAGCATTATTCAAAAAGAAAGAAATATGAAAGATTATATAACGAAATTAAAAAATTATCAGAAATAATTGTAAATGGAGTATATGATGTTCAAGAATATAATATCTTTAATCATATTTTTCAAAATGAACAAACATTCCCACAACATGTCTCTGATTTAGTTTTGTATGATTCCTTATTTCGAGTTCCACAAGGAAATATTGATTTAGAACTAAAATTATGCGAATATTTCTTTTCCTTTGAAGATGATTTCTTTGAATCAACTCTAGGATTCTCTCTTGAAGAATTTATAAGTATTATAGAACAATTAAAAAATATTTCTCAAAATAGTGGAAATAGAATAATGCTCAGACTATCTAAAAAGGAGGATTATGTGTTGGATTATTATGATTATTTAAAAATATTAAATTTTATGTCTCATAAAGATAATATTAATTATGAATATATTTTTCCAGCAGATTATTTGAAAATTGATTTTTATAAAAGACCTTTAATAAAGTTAGATCAAACCAGTTTTTTTATACCAACCATTCCAGTCATTAGTCCTAATTTTTATGAAGTTATAGCAGATAATTTAAGAAAACCCTATAAAAAACAATTTAAACAAAATTTAGATGATGTTTTTGGAACAAGATTAGAATTATTAATTAGACATTTATTTGATGAACGGAGCATAATCTATATTCCCAATAGTAAATTTTCACATGGAAAATGTAAAGGAGAATCCGACTTTATAATCGAAACTGATAAATCAATTATTCTTATTGAAGTAAAAAAGAAAGTATTGAGAAGAGAATCAAAAGCAGGATATAATTATAGGATTTTTATGGATTTATTTGGTAGTTTTGTTAAATCACAATTTCAAGCAAATAAATTAGAATATTTATTAAAAAAATATGGGAAAGTTGAATTGGATTTAGAGGATGAAACTAAATATATTTTATCATTGAACGAAAGACATGTCAAAAGAATTTCATTAACCCAATTAGAATATGGTTCATTATATAATCCCAATTTCATTGAATATTTTTTATATACATTAATTTATGGAGAATATGTTCTTGAAAACGGTGACGATAAATTAAATGATGAATTTGAAGAATTTAAAAAAGATATTATAGATTTTAATGAATCATACAATAAATTAAATGAAATTGAAGAAATTAATTTTAAAGAGTATGCACATGCAAATACATATTTTATGAGCCTTTCACAATTATTTGAGGTAATAAAAAAATCATCAGATAACAATTCCTTTTATAAAAATTTACCAAATCAATTAATGGAATTCGGCACTTTTGATTGGTTTTACGAATATGGACGAATAATTAATTCTAGAAATAAACATGAAAATCAATAATGTAATACAGATAGGATTATTAATTAATAGTACCATAATTTAACCATGTTGAGTTTAATAATCAATAAAGATATTTTCAATTGTTATAATTGCATAGGAACATTCTCATTTAACAAAAAAGAATTTCATTCTCCTTTTTATTTAATGCAATATGTAGATGGTAAAATAGATATTATTGTTGGAGGATTTTTTACAGTCCCATTTATGGAAAGGGATAGTGAAGAAGATGATTATTGTACAATTACAGGGAAATTATTTGACAATTCTGCACAGATTAAAATAGAAGAAGCAGTCATTTCTAATATCAATTTCAATGTAAATAATGGAAAACCGACATATTGTATTCTAAATGTTTACAAACCAGTAAACATTCTGTTTAAAGATGAAAAAACAAAATTTAATACTATTGATGTCTATTTAACAAATTTCTTAAATAATATTTCAAGAAATAGTAATTTTTTAGAATTCAATATACAAACTGACAATTATTTAATTGATTTCAAAAGCACTTACGATTATAACAACTCTAAAACATTATTATATGAAGATAAAGAAGATGTTTTAATAACTTCTTTAGCAAAAATCGATTTAAAAAATCAAAAGGTAGATATTGTCTATGAAATGAACAAATTAACCTATTTAATGTCATATGCAACAAGAACCAACATTTCACCCGTCTGTTTTAACTTTTATAACGATAAAAAATTGATTAAAACAGTTTTATGGCCTGCCTTAACAACTAAATTCTCAAACAAGGAAAAATTAATTGAACCAAGAAATATGAAATATTTTATAGAAGAATCTTATCCTATTTTTTTAGAAAACTATTATACATTCTCTTTAAATATTATTATCAGCATTTATCTGGAATCATTACTAAGTAATTATGTAGATAGTGGTTATATATTGCTAGTTGTAGCTCTTGAATCATTTTTATTATCTCATGAAGAAAACTGTAAACAGAAAGGAGAAGAAATTAATCCCAGTTCTATAAAAAGAATTAATAAACAAATGAACAAATTTTTCAATGAAAAAGAATATGATATTCCTGACAATGATTTAATGGAGCTCTCTCAAAAATTAGCATATAATAATACTACGTTAGGTGAAAAATTATCTTTATTAAAAAATAAAGAGCGATTTAAATCAAATTTAAACTTAAATTCAAAAGATTACGATTTTCCAAAAATTAGAAATGAAATAATTCACACAGGAAAAGTTCCAAAATCAATTCCTTATAAAAAATGTAATCGGGAAATAAACATGAGTGTGGAATTTGCTAGAACATTATTCTTATTAGATAAAATTATTCTATCATTACTAAAATATAATGGAAAATTCAATGATTATTTAAATAAAAAGGAAATTAGTTTTAAACATTGAAATAAAATCAATTCTTTTATTATTTATAAATTTATAATTAAAAATGGAAGAATAATTAATAATATCCTTATGACACTCATTTAAAAATCAAATAAAGTTGTTTGCTTTGGCTCAATATATCTTATTACTTCTGTATCAATTAGCTTGTCACCTTCCTTAAGATGTCCAAGTAATAATGGTGATTTCTCATCATGCAATTTTATAACATTCTTAGGAATGTCCGGTTTTCGATTGGCATAGCAATATTTACATTCACTTAAACAAGAATTATAAGCACCTATGTCTCTTGATGGAATGCAGTGACAATTTTCTCTAATTCCAGTTCCTTTAACATTTTTATAAACTACATTGTGTGCCTGTTCCAATATTTCACGAGTGGTGCATCCTGCAGCATGTATACCATATTTCTCATAGCTTTCATTTGTTGCACAGGATTGAGTGTAAAGATCATATCTCCTTGATATCTCACCAATCCCTTTCAATAGCTTTTCTTTATCCTCTTGAGTGAATGGAATTATTTCCGGCATATTCTCTTCAACTTTTTTGTACATATCAACAAAGCTGAAGATGCATCTGTAAACCAGAGGTGCAATTTCTGAAGCCATATACTCAAATGTTTCAAGATGTTTTTCAACTGTGTATTTTTCAGTCAGAAGTATCGGATCATATCTCCAGAGAATCTTGTTGCTACCAACAATATCGGATAATCGTTTCAACGTTTTAATAGATTGATTTATTGATGGGACTTTCGGTTCTATGTCCTTGCCGTATGCAGTAATCGTGTAGTTGCACAATATATTGTACTTTTCATCAATGTCACCTATATGTTTCAGTATAGGTTGGTAGTTCTTGGAGCAGAACAGAAGACAATCAACATCTTCAGGCTTTAAGCTTAACTTATACACATTCTCTCTTGCAAATGGATTTCTTGAATATGAATATCCTTCACTAAGTCTGTTCAATAGCCATGGAGTGTAGTAGTTTACTATATCTGTTCTTCCGCCGACATTTATTATCATGTTATCACTTACTATATCTGGTGACATTAACATTTCTTATTTGTGTTTTGACCAGCCTTATGTAACCTCTTCTGATAAATAATAACTGTTCAAGACAACATTTTTATTTCTATACATTCACTAATATTTTTATTTTATATCTGAATATATGTTAAAATTCTACGATTTGAACGAATTTCCAAAACTTTAATTACTGAAGAAAATAAAATTAGTATCTATAGTGAGAGAAAAGTAGTAGATAATTTCGTGACTATTTGCATAGCAATATTTGCACCCATGAAGGCAGGTATTATATAATCCAATATCCCTTCCCATTAAACAATTGCATTCTCGATTTCTGTATTTTCCTTTGGGGACTTTTAAATTATTTCCAATAGCTTTTTCCAATACCTGTTGAGTCATGCAACCGGATGAATCAAATCCAAACTGGTCAAGCAATGTTCCTTCAACGCATGTTTTCATTTGCATATCATATTGCCTGGCAATTCTTGCAAAATTTTCACCAATAACCAAACGTTCCTCAGTCGTGACTTCACGAGCTTCATGAAAATTCCTTAAAACCTTCTGATACAAGTCAATGAAGCTTATTGTGCAGTCAGAAGTAAAATCATGCAATTCAGATGCCATCTCTTCAAATTTATCAATATGAAAATCCAAGTTATATTTTTCAGTGATAAAAATAGGATCATATCTCCATGACACGCAATTAATGCCCAATGTTTCAGACAGCTCCTTAAATGTTTTCATGACCTTTTTGTAATTCACAACATTGACTTCAACGTCTTTTCCATAGGGATTTATTGTTGTAAACCAGAATTGCCTGTAATCAGACAGTTTATCCAAATTCTTTACCAGAGGTTTTGGATTTTTAGAGCAAAAACAGATACAGTCAACATTTTTGGGATTGAAATTATATTTATAAATCTGATTGTTATATGGGTTTTTGCTAAGTACGAAACCCTCTTCAATCCTTCTCAAGAACCATTTACTAAAAAAAGCAGGAATATCAGTTCTTGTGCCTGTGTTAAGAATCATAAAAAAAGAAAAAGTAAAAGAGATTTATAAATCTCTTCCGAAAATATGTACAGCTGCAGTACCACCGGTTCCTCCGATGTTGTGAGTCATACCGATTTCTGCACCTTCAACTTGACGTCCACCAGCTTCTCCTCTAAGTTGCCATACTATTTCAGCAGCTTGAGCAATACCGGTTGCACCTAATGGGTGTCCACGTGCTTTAAGACCACCTGAAGAGTTGATTGGGAAATCACCATCGATTTCTGTTTGACCTTCTTCAATAGCTATTCCACCCTTACCTTTTTCAGCAAAACCTAAGTCTTCCACAGCCAATAGACCGTTGATTGAGAAACAATCGTGGACTTCAGTAACGTCAATGTCTTTTTGGGTGACTCCTGCCATTTCATAAGCTTTTCTGGATGCAACCTTAGTAGATTCAATGGTAGTAATGTCTTTTCTATCATGCAATGTTAAAGTTCCAGAAGCTTGTGCAGAAGCTTTTACATAAATTGGAGTATCAGTATACTTTTTGGCATCCTCGGCAGGCACCATTACAATAGCTGCTGCTCCGTCACTTACAGGGGAACAGTCAAGGAGAGTTAATGGGTCTGCCACCATAGTGGAATTCAATACCTTATCAACACTGATTTCAAATGGGAATTGAGCATTAGGATTTTTAGATGCATTTTTATGGTTTACAACAGAAAATTGTGCCAATTGTTCGCGAGTGGTACCATATTCATGCATATGTCTTTTTGCAATCATTGCATATAATGACGGGAAAGTAGCGCCTTGCTGTGCTTCCCATTCCTGGTCTGATGCAGTAGCAATAGCTGGAGTTGCATCCACAACATCAGTCATTTTTTCAACACCTGCAGAAATAACCACATCATGAAAACCGGATGCTACCGCCATGATTCCTTGTCTTAATGCAAGACCGCCTGATGCACAAGCAGCTTCAACTCTTGTAGCTGGAATTGGATTAAGACCTACATGATCAGAAATAAGTGCTGCAATGTGTTCCTGTTCTACAAAAAGTCCGGAAGACATGTTTCCAACAAACATTGCTTCAATGTCGTCACCACCAATATCTGCATCCACGATAGCTTTTAAACCAGCTTCAGCAATCAAATCCCTAAAGGAAGAATCCCATAATTCACCAAATTTAGTTTGTGAAACTCCGATAATCGCAACATCTCTCATATTCAAGCCCCCTTACATTTTAATTTTACCTTTGAATTTAGCGTAAACAGCATAATCAACGTATGTTTTGTCATCAATGATATCTTGTGTTTTTGGAGCTAATTCTCTTCTTTTTTCAATTTCATCTTTTACAGTGATTGTGAATCCATCACTTCCTGCACCTGAACCATATGAGACAACAAATATTTTGTCACCAGGTTCTGCAACATCTAAAATGTTGGATAATGCAAGAGGCACAGCACCAGAATAGGTATTTCCAATATTAGGAGTTAAAAGACCTTGTTTGATTTGTTCTGATGTGAAACCTAATTTTTTACCTGCCCTCAAGTAGAATTTACCGTTAGGCTGATGGAAACAAGCATAATCATAATCTTCAGGCTTTGTATCAGTTTCTTCAAATAACATTTTTGCTGCACTTAAAACATGCTTGAAGTAAGCAGGCTCACCAGTAAAACGACCACCGTGTGACGGATAGTTTTGACCTTCCCTTCTGTAAAAATCAGGAGTATCAGTTGTAAAACTGCAAGTAGTATTTATATCTGCAATAGTGTCCTTATTACCAATGATATAAGCTGCACCACCAGCAGATGCAGTATATTCTAAAGCATCCCCAGGAGCACCTTGTGAAGTATCAGCACCAATAGCCAATGCATATTCAACCATTCCAGACTTTACAAGACCCATTGACATTTGAACACCTGCAGTTCCGGCTTTACAAGCAAATTCCAAATCTGCAGCAGTCAATTTAGGAGTTGCACAAATCGCTTCAGCAACAATAGAAGCTGTTGGCTTAACTGCATATGGATGTGATTCTGAACCTACATAAACAGCACCAATCTTACTTGGATCAATTTGAGCTCTTGCTAGAGCATATCTAGCAGCAGTAACTGCAATAGTTGCAGTATCTTCATCAGCAGAAGGAACGGATTTTTCATTAACAACCAATCCATTTGACAAAGCAACAGGGTCATCTCCCCATACTTTTGCAATTTCCTCTACTTTAATTCTATATGATGGCACATGCGCACCATATCCTACTATTCCTACCATTAAATCACCTTAAATCATAATATTTAAAGACATTAAAAATCAATTTAATTATTTATATTATATTTTTAGTATTATATAAAACTAACTAAAAAAGAGCATTATTTTAACAAAAAAAGAATTTTAAAAAAAGAATTTATTCAAGATGCAGTCGCCGGGATTCGAACCCGGGTTGTAGGCTTGGAAGGCCCAAGTAATAACCAGACTATACCACGACTGCATAAAAAATGCGGCGTCCGGGATTTGAACCCGGGTCTCTAACGTGGCAGGCTAGAGTCTTAACCAGGCTGGACTAACACCGCATGAAAACTAACAACAAGTAAACTTATGTTTTGATAGTATATAAAACTTTCGATTTTTAAAAGAATTTTATAAAAAAATAAAAAAATAATTAGATTTTTCTAGCAGTCACGCAAATCCAATCATGTTCTTCATCAACATATGCTTTGAAATCTTTAAAACCTGTCTTTTCAAGAGATTCCTTTAAAACGTCCTCAGAATAGATTTTCATGTCAAGAAGTTCCACAAGATCATCATATTTTTCCATTTGACCTTCCCTGTAAACTGCTTCATTACAGAAAAATACCAAACCATCTTTTTTAAGAACCCTGTTAACCTCTTTTAAATCATTGATGAAATCTGGCCAGAAATAAATTGTTTCAAAGCCTGTTACAATGTCAAATGTTTCATCATAGAATGGCATTTCAGACACTGACCCTTGCAATACGTTAACCTTTCCGGCATCAATTGCATCCTGATTTAATTTGGTGGACTTTTCCACACTGACTTCAGAATAATCAATTCCAACAACCCTGCCGTTTTCAGATATTTGGCCGGCAAATCTTTCAATGTTTCTCCCACCGCCGCATCCGATGTCGAGAATTTTACTGTCTTCATTTATTTCAAAGTGAGTTACACCCCACTGAGCCATTGATTCATGGGATTCGTTCATCCTATCCAAGATTTGATGACCCAACTCCCCCACGGGTTTGCGGGCGTTTTTTATAAGTTCCTTATCTTCAATATTGTGACCTGTATTAACCTTATTTTCATCAGCCATTTTATCACCTACTTTTTGAATCCTTTACGTGTCTTAATAGCCTGACCTGTTTTGAATTCCTTTATTTCACAGGCTCCAAGCAATGCTTTTCCATATGCCAGCAACTTATCCTGCTCATTAACTATCAAAACTTCGTCCTTTGCACGTATATTATCATCACAGTCAACTACGAATTTACAGAATACACTTTTTCCATCAAGTGCAAACGGTTCGGAGTCCTTATTTACGACCACCCTATTTTCCGGATAAGGCATTGCATTATGAAGCCTTTTGGCACCTTCTTTTGATAAGACCAAATATGAATCTGATGCTCTCATGTTTACAATCAACACCTTTCCATCATAGATGTGTCTGATTTTGCCTGTTTTTTTACTTTTTTCTATTTTTATATTTCCTTCAAACAATGCATCTCCAGCTCCGAAGCCGAATTGATAATCTGCAATTGCCTTAACTTTCTGGACATCATCCTTTTTATATCTTATCTCATCGGAATCAATGCACTTATTGTAAAGGCCAATTTCCAAGTCCTTGATTATCCGTGAATGTATTAAAACCTGGTCGTAATATTCCACAAATTCGGATATGAAATCCTCTACAAATTCAATGCTGTCTACATCACGTGTTTTTGGAGCATCATTCTGGCTTAAAGGATACACTTCATCAATTTCTAAAGGTATTAACCCAAACGGCACATCCAAGACCATGAAATCTGTGTTTTCCAAATCGATTTCCTGCTCTGCACCATAAATATAAAATTCACCAAGTTTTCCTGAGATAAATTTGGAGTAAGGTTTTCTGGTCGGAGGCAATATGACCAGGTCTCTTTTTTTAGGCATTTCACGCAATTTTTGCATGTGCCTTAAGACTTCGGGACGGCACAATGATTCTGGACCTGTGTAGAAAAACGCTGACTTTTTGCTTCTTGGATCGTATTTTTCCAAATCCATTGAATAATTTCCAAGCTGTCTTACAGCCTCCAGAAGTGCAGGATGGGCACGGCATCTTTCTTCCACAAGTTCCATTAAACTGCCTTCATAGATGGCCTGTCTAATCAATCTCAATTCAGCAAAAGAGACATGCAAATTATGTTGAGCTATTAAATCCCTTCTTTTCTCTTTTGGCATTGCCCTCAAGTCATCAGGAGTGTATTTGGTACATACTTCACAGGAGCATGGCATTTCCTGAAGGTTTTCCAGCTTATATGTTCCTCTAGTTGACAAAAGCCTGTCATCTTCTGCATACAAAATATATGCTGCTGAGTCAAACAGGTCACATCCCATCGCAACGCACAGTGCAAATATCATCGGATGGCCTGCACCCATAAGATGTCTTGCAGTGCTGTCAGGCAGTTCCTTCATCGAATTCATTACAACATCAACCAAATCCTTATAATGATAAGATTCCATCAAAGGAACTACAGCGCCGATAGGATACAAATCAGCGTCAAGCTTTGATAATTCATTGGCACATTTACGTCTTAAGTCAAGAAATGTGGAACCCTGAACTACTGAATTCAAAAGCATTTCCATATCCTGAGATTTTTTATAGTCAACAGCTTCACGGGCTCTTTCAAGAGTTATTTCCAAATCGCTTTCAGCCTTTTCACGGTCAACAAAAGGTGCTGTCGGAATGTCCAGACTTGTTCCGATATCTGTTTTGATCAATTCCTGAAATTCTATGACCTCCTTGTTGGTGATTTCCACATCACCATATACTGAAAGCTGAAAGGAACCTGAATCGGTCATTATAGGACCGTCAAAATGAATCAGCTCATGCAAACCCTTTTCAACAGCTTCCTTTTTCAAGTCTTCATCCTTATAAATCAGATATGCATTTGTAATTACAATATCCGCACCATATTTGCCCACATCAATAGTCTGTTTGCGTGGGTGAATTACCGGCATCAATGCAGGAGTCTTAACGTCACCATGCTTGGTTTTTAAAACACCTACACGCCCCATGTTATCTTTCGCTTTAATTTCAAACATTATACCTTACTCTAAATAGTTTTTAAAAATTAAATCATCAAGTTTAATTAAAAAAAAATTGTCCTCAAAAAATAATTTGAAGATAGTTAATATCTAAATAAAGTTTAAATTAGAAATTATATAAATCTTGCTCATTTAAAAATTAAAAAATTGCATTGGCATGTTAAAAAATGTTATCACAATCAGATTGAGAAATAATCAGTAAACTGTAAAAAAAGGAAAAAAGGAGGTTAAAAAAAATTTAACCCTACTTCGTGTTTAATCTGCATCCAGCATGTCCCAACAAATTTTAGGAGAAAATTTTTTAGTGATTCATCGTCTATTCATGAGTTATTTAGTAATTATAATGAGTAATACAGACATCCTGGAGAATCTAAAATTATCAACATGATCTGCAACCATCACTCCGCAATTGCAACATCATATTGGATATTAATAGATTCATGGCAGATTCATTTAATTTCAACATTTGATACGTTGAAACATAGTATTGAAGTGATATTATCATTGATTTTCATCACCGCAATACTTCAATCTTAAGCAAATACCAAAAAATTTTACACATATATCAAGTAAAAAGTTTTGAATACTTAAGATTGTTAGTTATTATTATGAAATAAGTCTTATATAAATGTTTTTATTAAAAAATAAGAAAAAATATCCAATAAATAAGAAAAATAAGCATTTTAAGAAGAAAAATTAAACGGTTAAAAATTGCCCAAATCAACCATCAAAAGTTAAAAATTTATAAAAAATACCCTCCCCACCCAAAAAATGACAAGATAAAATCTAACTAATAATGCTTAAATTACAATAAAAATAATTAAATGAGAGTATTTTAAATAAAATAAAACTAATAATAAATTAATTAGTTAAAAAAACAGTACAAAATTCTTTATTTAATTAAAAAACAATCCCTAAAAGAAAAGGATTAAGAAAGCCTCAATCAATAAAATAAGCAATAACAATGAGTATTTGTGAAAGTCAGCAAAAATCAACATGATTTGATTTCCAAGAGAATAAAATAAATTCTGAAGATAATTGATTAAAAAACAAAAAGAGAACCAATTAACTCTTTTTTTATCATAAATGAACTGTTGAATTTGAATTATTGCAAAAACAAAGCTGAAATTTGAATTTAAATTTAATGACTGAAAAAGCAAAAATACCCTTGAATCGAAGCCAGATTATTAAAATAAAATCAATGAATCCATTAAACACTCAAAAAACATTTGAAATCGAATAAAGAATTTTAAAAATATAATTAATTTTTTACAAATCATTGAGTTTTAAATTTAATCCTAAAGACCAATTTTAACTACCTACGCAAGATTTTTAGCCAACCAACAGATAGCAATGCCAAAATCTAAAAAAATAACCAACACAAATCAATAATTTTAAAAAAATTTTGAACAAAACCATATATTTTTTAATATTAATGCATTTTATCCAAATTAACAAAAAAATTATTAAAATCCAATTTGAATTTGAAACCACTTCAAAAATAAATATTAAGAAAAACAAAATTTTTTATTGATAAAATGAGTTATGAAGACAATGCCAGAATAATAAATGATGATATTTTCGATTTGGTAAATTCATGTTTCGAGTTGGAAAAAAGTACCCAAAATAATGAAGGAAGAGTTAATTTTTTTGATACTTATAAAAATTATTTCGTTTTAACCGATGATGGATCTTATTCTATTAACTCGAAGGAAATAAATCACAAAATTGAAACATTACATACATCTACCGGAGCAATAAGTGAGTCATTTGAGAAATTTATCAAGCCAATGAAGTTCAACTACGAAGAGGACATTGCAATTTTAGACATATGTGCCGGACTCGGCTACAACTCATCAGCAGCAATAGAAGATTTCATGAAAAACTCTTCAAAATCCAATTTAACAATCGATATGGTTGAAATATCCTATGCAACACTTGCGTGCGGTCTTTTGATTCCTTCACCCATCAAAGCACATGACATTACCAAAAAAGCCATTGAAGATGAACTCATCAAACAGGATTATGCAACATTAAGCCTGGAGACTTGTGAAATTCCCGAAAATATTGACATCAATGTCTACATCGAAGATGCAAGGCAAACTGTCCAGAAGCTGAAAGACAACACATATGATGCGATATTTTTAGATCCATTTTCCCAAAACATGGCACCGGAATTATTTTCGCTCGAATTTTTCAAAGAGTTCAGGAGAGTCATAAAAGATGATGGAATTGTTGCAACCTACACTTCATCCGCTCCAGTAAGGGCAGCTTTCATTGAAGCAGATTTCTATATTGGTCAAGGCCCTATTTTTGGAAGAAAACAGGGAGGAACACTGGCCAGTCCAAATCCATTGATGCTTGACACAGCACTGCCAAAAAATGATGAGATAAGAATTGCACTGTCAGATGTGGGAATTCCATTTAGAGACCCTAATCTAAACAACAGCAGCGATTACATTCTAGAAAAAAGAACAGAAGAAAGGCACAATGCCCGCCACACCACAAAAATTTCATCTGCCGTTAAAACACCCATATTTTTAGCATGTGAAATGGATGACGAGAAACTTAAAAGAAGAGTGGAACGCAATCTGGCAAAAATGAATATACCATCAACAACTTCCGATGAAGCATTCTACATTGTTGAATGTGAAAACAGCTATTCAAAAAAACAAGACGAAAAAAACAATTCAAGAAATAGAATTTTAGATATGGAAAAAAAATTAAAAAAAGTTAAATCAGGAAATTATGACAATACATAATTTCCACTTTTTAAAGCATATGCTTCTTCTTTTGATGATTTATAAGGACCATCCAATATTTTTAAATGCATAGGATTACTCCAAACATGTTCATTACCGAATATTGAAAAGTCACAGTCACAGTCCTTACAGAAAATATTTCCTTCAGCACTTCCTGTTTCATACCGGCCTGTTGCAGGGAAAATTCCCCCGTCAGCATATTCACTACCTGCCCAGAAAATGTGCCAATAAAGATTATGACCTCCACAATACGGACATGTTCTCTCAAAGAGAGTTTTATAAAATGTATATCCATATTTGGATTCTTCACCAACAGCAGATGGTCTACCAACTACCATAAGCATACTGCCATCTTCAGAAACACCATACTTATCAAATTTAATACCTACAATAGGACCGTAAACATTGACAGTACAGGTTTTTGTGTAGTTTGTACGTAAATCCTTACAGACTATTTTGTATTTTCCCTCTTTTAATTTGAAAGTAATGCTTGCAACACCTTTTACATTGGTTTTGACATTATATGTTTTGCCATTTAATGTCATTTGCATTTTGGTATTTTTCGCAAGACTACCATCCTGATTCAAAAGAGTTGCAGTATAGGTTGTCTCTGAATCTTCATATGTATTTTTAGTATATGCTCTAATTGAAGCCAATTTAACAGACACTTTAGTTTTTATTGAATATTTAGTATAAGGATCATATGATACAAAATCATAAGTTCCTTTAGCTAATTTAAAGTTTACGCTGGCAATACCATTGGCATTTGTCTTAGCAGTTTTTTTAACGCCTTTGATATAAACATAAACTTTTGCATTTTTAACTAACTTATCGTTCTTATAAAGTTTAACCTTAAATGTAGCTGTTTTGTCTGAAAATGTTGATACTTTACTAGCAGACAAAGTAGATAATATTGTTACATTTCTACTTACCTTTTGACCGGTTTCAGGATTTATTGAAACCATTTTAAAGGTAGTAGGTTTTGAAATAATAGCGATTGAAGCTACACCCTTCGAATTAGTTTTTACACTGAAATATTCTCCGTTACGATAAAATTTAACATATTTCTTTGCTAATAATTTCCCATTTTTTCCATAAAAGGTTGCTGAGAATTTTTTAGAACTTAAATAATGCTTTTTAACATTTGATGCAACAACAGAATTCTTTATGACTATCTTATTTGATTTTTTATATCCGTTTGGATGAATAGCCTGAATAACATAACTGCCAACTTTTAAATTGGAAGTTTCAAATGTTGCATAACCTTTAGCATTAGTTTTTTTAGAATATGTCTTACCGTTAACTTTAAATTTAACAGCAGAATTTTTTAAAGGATTGCCATGACCATCTAAAAACTTAGCCTTATATTGGGCAGTGCTTTTATAGGTTGTAGTGACATCACTAGCTGAAATGACAGGCAATACTTTAATAGTATTCTTAATTTGTATATCATTATATTTTGCAGTAGCCACATAGCTACCTGAATTTAAAGTAATTGGAATAGATATCTTACCTGATTTATCAGTGACCTTAGTATATGAAACTCCATTGATAGTAATGGACACTGATGCATCTTTAACAGGTTCGAAATTTTCAAGCAAAGTCACGTCATAACTAGATCCATTTTTATAATACATCTTTACGTTATCGACCTTTAGCTCATATAAAGTTCCAATTTGACTTTTATCATCATTATCAGTAACTTCAAGATTATTATCAGTAGAAATATCTTGAACTACACCCGAAGGAGGTTCTTCGTCTACTTCCCCAATAAGCATGTCATCACTAGTAGTAGTATTTTCTACTGCCGCCACAGCGGAAATTGACAACATGAAAATTAGAGTTACCAAAAATAATTTTACTTTATTATTAAACATAACGTTAACTCCATCTAACATTTGTTCGTACATTATCTTATCACACTTTTCTTATAAAAAGCTTTTGATTTTGAAAAAAAGCATAATCAAGCTTAATTTTGAAAAAATAAGTACAAAAACAATTATAAATAAAATAAAAAAATTAAAATAGTTAAAATTATTATCAAAAGACTTATTTTAATTAAAAATTGGATAATGAATATTTTTAATACTAAAAAAAAAGTTATAGTAATCCGATTAATTTAAAATTCAAAATAAATATGAAAATACCATTAAAAATAATAAAAAACAAAATGGATTGAATAAATAGTAAAAATATTGAATTATAACTTGTTAAATATAAAATAAAGATAAAATAAGGAATATAGAAAAAGTTTTCAAAAAACTCATTCTACAGTCACACATTTTGCTAAATTTTTAGGTTTGTCAGGGTCATGTCCCTTTTCAACAGTAATATAATAGGCTATCAACTGCAACGGCACAATATAAACCAGCGGTGCAATAATCTCTTTCACGTCAGCATTGATTGCAATTACATCATCGGCTTTAGCTTTTAGTGATTCATCATCAGCTGACCCGATAGCCAAAACATTTGCCCCACGGGATTTAACCTCTTCCAAATTGCTCATGGTCTTTCTGTAATTATCCCCAGGAGGAATAATGACCACTACAGGAATTCCTTCATCAATCAAAGCCAAAGGACCATGTTTCAACTCACCTGCAGCATATCCTTCACCATGAATGTATGTAATCTCCTTAAGCTTTAAGGCGCCTTCCAATGCAGTAGGGTATGAATAGCCTCTTCCCAAATAGAAGAAATCGCGAGCATAATTGTATCTTTTTGAGAAATCCTCAATGAACTCAATATCCTCAAGAGTCTCATCAATGAAATCAGGAACCTTTTCAATTTCTTTTAAAAGCTCCACATTTTTAGACAGCAATGCTGCAAACAGATAAATGGAAGTTAGCTGAGCGACATAGGTTTTAGTTGCTGCCACTCCAATTTCAGGACCTGCCTGAGTCTGGATTACATATTGAGCCCTTCTTGTAATGGATGAACCTGCAACATTAACAATTCCCAAAGTTTTGGATGTCTGATTTGCCACATCCAATGCCTTAAGGGAATCTGCAGTTTCCCCGGACTGAGATATAAATATTACCAGAGTCTTATCGTTTAAAGTATTGGCAGAATATTTGAACTCTGAAGCAAGAATAACATCGGTTGGAACGCCTGCCAATGATTCTATCAAATATTTTCCAGTCAGTGAAGCATGATATGATGTTCCGCAGGCAACAAAGCATATCCTTTGAATGTCATCAATGTCATCAATGATTTCCTGAATATTGTCCTTTTGAGTCAATGTATTTCTAACTGCTGTTGCCTGTTCATTTATTTCCTTTATCATGAAATGGTCATAACCTTCTTTTTCAGCCATTTCAGGAGTCCAGTTAATGGTATCTATTTCCTTGTTGACCACATTGTCAAATTCATCATGAACCACAACACCATCCTTATCGAGAATTACAATTTCACCCCTTTCAGGATAAATTATGTCACGTGCATATTTCAAAATAGCTGGAGAGTCTGATGCAAGATAATAACCCTCTTCGCCAATACCGACAATCAATGGTGAATCCTTACGGGTTGCAACAATCTTGTCCGGCTCATTTTTACTGATTGCAGCAATCGCATAAGCCCCTTCAATAACATCGATGGTTTTCCTGACGGCATGCTCAAGGTCGAATTTTTCATCCATGAACTTTTGAATCAGATGAGGAATGACTTCAGTGTCTGTGTCTGATTTGAATACATGACCTTCGAGGGTTAATTTTTCCTTAATCTCCAAATAATTCTCAATGATACCGTTGTGAACAACAGCAATACTAGCATCTTCATCAACATGAGGATGTGAATTTAATTTTGACGGATCCCCGTGTGTTGCCCATCGAACATGAGCAATACCAAAATTGCCAGGCATATCTGACAAATCCAATTTCTTGTCCACTTCTTCGATTTTACCTTTATCCTTTTTGATATGAATATTATCATCTGCAAATGTAGCAAGTCCGATTGAATCATATCCCCTATACTCCAATTTTGAAATACAATCAAAAAGAATCGGCGCCACATCATTATCTTCTTTCAATATACAACCTACAATTCCACACATCTAATCACCTTGATAATCATAAATATCTTTATAAAGATTTACAACATTCCCTATTATTAAAATAGCAGGAGTGTTAATTTCCTTATCCGAAATGTCTCCCAATGTTCCAAATACTACGTTTTCATCAGGAAGAGTTCCGCTTTCAACAGCACAGACAGGTGTGTCGGCTGAACGGTATTTCATGATTTCGGAAGTATTTTCTTTAATATTTCCAATTCCCATTAAAATAATTAATGTATCGGCAGTGTAATCCCAGTGAACTTGGCTTTCTGCTTTTGTCGGGTCTTCATGACCTGTTACAATAGTCACTGATGTTGCTACTGCCCTGTGAGTTACTGGCAGTCCCAGTGAAGTTGGTGCTCCAATAGCGGAAGTTACACCTGGAATTACTTCAAATTTGATATCATGTTCCATTAAAGCCAATATTTCTTCACCGCCACGGCCAAATACAAAAGGATCTCCTCCCTTGAGCCTTACAACATTTTCATGATTTTGAGCCTGCTGGATAATCAATTCATTGATTTGGTCTTGTGTTTTATAATGCTCCCCTGCTTTTTTTCCGACATAAATTTTTTTTGCTGAATCGGGAGCATGGGCCAATATTTCTTCGTTAGCCAAATAATCATACAATACGACATCAGCTTTATTCAATGCATTGACTGCTTTAAGAGTTATTAAATCAGCATCTCCAGGTCCTGCACCAATTAAATAAACTACCATCTTATCACATTATAAAAATCCTTTAAAAAAGTTTAAACCATCATCGGAACCAAACAATTCCTCACAAGCTCTTTCTGGGTGAGGCATCATAGCGCAAACTAGTCCTGACTCATCGCAAACGCTTGTGATTGCTTCCATTGAACCGTTAGGGTTTTTGCCTTCAAACTGCAATACGATTTGGTTCTGGTCTTTTAAAAGGTCAATGTCTTCGGTGTAAAACCTTCCCTCAGCATGAGCTATAGGCAGAGCGATTGTCTGATTGTTTTTGAATGCTTTGGTAAAAGGAGTCCTGTTGGTTGCCACTTTCAAATTAACCCATTCACAGTTGAATTTAGGATATTCGTTTGTTATGAAAATTCCTGGAACAAGACCGATTTCTCCTAAAATCTGCGCTCCATTACATATTCCCAAAACCGGTTTTTCCTCTTTTACCAATTCTTTAATTCCATCAATTACAGGTGTGATTGAAGCCATTGCACCAGCTCTCAAGTAATCCCCATAAGAAAATCCTCCAGGAATCACTATACCGTCAAAATCAGTTAGCTTTTCCTCATTCCACCAGATGTATTCTGGAGTAAGGCCGGCCAATTCAATAGCCTGTGCAACATCCCTGTCACAGTTGGTTCCCGGAAATCTAATTACTCCGATTTTCATTTAAATCCCTCTATTTACCACATGCCATGTTTTGTGGAATAACATTAATTTTATAATCATGAATTACAGGATTACATAACAATCTTTCACACATGTCAGTAACATTGTCTCTGATTGCTTCCCTGTCTTCACCTTCCATTTGGAATTTGATGATTTCAACAGTTTTTACGTTGTTTACATCATAACCAAGTAATTCAAGAGATCTTTCAATTGTTGTTGCTTCAGGATTTAACATTCCGCTTTTAAGAGAAATTTTCACTTCAATATCAAATAACATCTAAATCACCTTTTCATCATCAGGAATAATTCTATTGTACACTTCAATGTAAGCATCCATAACTTCATCGTCTTTTCCTTTTCTAAACAGTTCCTTATCCAGCATTTCCAATGTTTCACTGTCCCATAGTCTGCATCCGTCAGGAGAAATCTCATCACCTAAAAGAATGTTTCCATCTTTATCCTTACCGAATTCAACCTTGTAGTCAACCAGAATAATACCTGCATCCGCAAAGAATTTGGTTAAAATTTCATTGATTTTTAAGGCCTTTTGGGTTAGGATATCGATTTCCTCCTGGGTAGCTATTCCCAGTGCCTTGATAATGGAATCATTAAGCATAGGGTCATGATATTCATCATCCTTAAAATCCATTTGAACGATTGGAGGGTCCAATTTGGTACCGTCATCAATTGGATATTTGCGAACAAGACTGCCTGTAGCAATGTTTCTTACAATCACTTCAATTGGAATCATTTCAAGCTTTTTTGCAAGCATGACATTAGGTTCAGGCAGGTCAATGAATTGAGTTTCAATGCCGTTTTCTTCCAATACCTTGAATATTTTTGTAGAAATTATCGCATTGTAGGCTCCCTTATTGTTCATTACCTCTTTTCTTGCACCATCACCAGCAGTCATATCATCTCTAAACTCGATAATGACCTGATTCTCGTTATCGGTGGTAAATACACTTTTTACTTTTCCGCCATTAATTAACTCTTTTTTGTCCATGATATCAACAAAATTATTAAATTATTATATTATAATTTTTGATTAAAATATTATATAAAAGTAGTTAAAAAAATAAGAAAAAATAGCAGGTTACAACTCATCGATAAATTTTTCATCACCATCATTCTGGCCGAACTTCATTCCGTTCAAATTTCCGTTAGGAAGCCTTGATATTATGATTACTGGAAATTCATCGTTTGGCCTTATGTGCATTTGATGAGTAACGTTTTGACGTGTTGTAACCTCTATCCTATAATCATTGCCATCCTTTGTCAAATCCCCGTCCAAAAAGACTTCGTTGAATGGATGGTTCAAAAGATAATCTGGAAGATTATCTTCAATATTAAAATAATCAAGCAAATCCTTTAAAATCAATCAAAATCCCCTTTATTCAATTTTGCCTGATCAGAATCATAGGAAGAACCTATCAGTTCGCCAGTATCAGAATCATACTGACGGAATCCTCCATCACCATATGAAACCTCCTTATATGAGCCTCCACCAGCTTGACCGTTTTCCTTGATTTCCTCTTTTACAACATCAGAAGATCCACTATTACTTACTTTATCTACAACCTTATTCAAAGCAGAGCCACTGCCATCAGAGTCTAAAAACTTATATGCCACAGCACCGCCGCCGATGACAAGTATCGCTGCAATCACTACTATTGCTATTATAAAGCCTTTCATATTTTCACCTCTAAAAAAAATATTTCGCTAATAAGTATGAACAAAAGTTATAAAAATACTTTTCTATAATATATATTATTATGGATATGAAAAATACCACAATACTTCTCATGTTTTTATTATGCATAATAGGTCTGATTGCTGGAGTTTACTATAACGAATCAAGCGACAGCACTGCAACATTTAACAAGTATGAAGAAGTAGTTCATGAAGATCCAAATGGAACCATTACCATCCAATTGGAAGTGAAGCAAAACGAAAACGCTTTAAATAAATTCTTTACCTGAAAAATCTATTTTTAAAAAATTAGAAAAGAATATAGAGTTAATTATAATCTATACTCTTTCTTCAGTATCATCCCATTCAGGATTTTTAGCAGGCATAATAGTGAAAATGCCTGTTGCAATTAAAAGCAGCAAAGCAGTAACGATTGTAAAGTTAAGCTGATCTATAGTTCCTGCATTGATAACATCAATGAGTCCTCCAATCCAGATGATTGAAATGAAAATCGGAAGGATATACTTAACAATTACCAGCCACCATTTGCCCACTTTGATTGTTTTAGACCTTGAATTGAGAAAATCAATGAGCTTTTCAGCTTTGAATATCCATGCAAATATTATGCACTCTAAAATCACACCAAAAAGGAGTGCAATTTGATTGATGAATGTATCTACAAATCCAAGCAGTTCTCCGCCGTAAGCGGTAGCGTAAATCATTGACATTGCCGCACCAACTATTACCAGTATTGTCATTGTCCTGGACCTTGTAAGGCCAAACTTGTTTTGAATGGAAAATGACAACGGTTCTATTGTTGATAAAATGCTTGTAAGTCCTGCAAGATAAACTGTCAAAAAGAACAATGGTCCTAAAACGTAAGCCCACTGACCCAATACATTAAATACTGTAGGATATACTACAAATACAAGACCGGTTCCCTGAGTTACAAGGTCCGCTACAGCTGTTCCGGACTGAAGTGACATGTATCCTAAAATTGAGAAAACCCCTAAAGCGGCGAAGTTTTCAAAAAGTGAATTAGCAAGAGCAATTGAGATTGTATTTGTAATCAAATCAGCGTCATCGCTTGTATAGCTTGCATACGTAAATGCTATTGACATTCCCAGGCTTAATGAAAATACAATCTGTCCGAATGCAGCCATCCATATTTCAAAGTGTGTTAAAAGTGACCAGTCAGGGTTGAAGAGTTCCTCAAGACCTATTGAAGCACCAGGCAAAGTCAATGAAAACCCAACAATAATTACCATAATTATGAAGAGTGCAGGTACCAAAACCTTTGAAACCTTACCCAAACCTTCTTCCAAATCCCTGTGAGATATAAACCAAATGATTACCCAACCGATAAGCATTGCAACAGCAATGATTGGAATGAAATGGGTCAAACCGGACATTGATTCTGATGATTGAAGAAGAGTGGTTGCAAAGAAAGTGTCCGGGTTTGCGCCCCAACCCTTGGTGAAACTCAAAATCATGTAAATTCCATCCCAGCCAAGAATAGCTGAGTAATAAATCATAATCATAAAAACAGCAACCGGCAAAAGCCAGCCTAAATATTCCCAATTGGAGTGAATCTTCCTAATCGCCTTTGGAAAGGAAGACTTAAAATTATATCCGACACCATACTCCAAAATCAAAAATGGAATTCCCATCAAAAGAATAGCCACAATATAAGGGATATAAAATGCTCCCCCACCATTAGAGTAAAGTACATACGGATATCTCCAAATGTTTCCAAGTCCAACGGCAGAACCAATCATTGCAAGGATGAATGAAAGGTTGCTGCCCCATTCATTTTTATCTGCCATAATTTCCAATTTCCTATATTTATACTAAATAACTTTATAGTTAAAAGGTTAAATAGGTTTAGATTTAAGAAAAAATGAAAATTATTAAGAAAAATAGTAAAATACCGAATAAAATAAGATTAAAAAATATAAATTTTATAAATGTTAAAAATAAATTTCAAAAATTATGAAAAAATTAATCTTCATCATTTATGGACTTGTCAAGCTGTTCAGCAGATGAGCCGACAGATATCTTTTCCAAAACGGATGAACCGTAATAAGGAAGAATTACCAGACCGATGATTGTAGCCATCCAGAATGAAATCAGCCTTTCAATCAATGTTACAGGTCCTGCAAGTGAAAGTGAAATACCTGCTTTTGAGTAAAAACCAATCATTATACCGTCAACTGCTCCAAGACCTCCTGGAAGAAGTGGAATCATACCTACAAGAGAAGCAATAATGAATACTTCACCTATGACAATCACGTTCAGGGAAGCTCCGAATGCCAGAAATACAATATATACCCTTAAAATCTCAAAAATCCAAATCAAAAAGGACAATGGAATTGTATAATACAAAAGATTCTTGTTTAAAAGCAGCATGGACATGGTTTTCTGAAAACCGAAGATGTTGTCATGAATGCTTTTTTCCAAATCCTCGGAACTTTTCTTATAGAATCTGTTGACGATTCTGAAAATGAATTTCTCAAGACGGCTTCCAAAACCAGGATTTATGCATAGATAAATAAGAATTCCCAAAACCACAAGAATTCCGATTACGGACAATACCAATACGACAACCAGCCATGTAGGAATTTCAAAGTACAAAAGCATTGCAACAATGGTTATCGCTGCAAGAACAATGAACGGGAATGTATCCAAAACCCTATCTGCCACAACACCTGCAAAGGTATCCTTTAAGTCATAACCCTCATCCCTAGATAAGATATATGCCCTGACAGGCTCTCCTCCACCACGACCTGAAGGAGTGATGTTGTTGACTGCAAGCCCAACCATCATCATAGGAAGCAGACTTCTGAAGCTGGCCTTGATATTTACCGAATCATTGACCAGTTTCCAACGCAGAGTGTATAAAAAATAAGTGAATATCTGTATAACAATAGCCAAAACTATTAAAGCTAAATTAGCGGTTTTTAAAGCATCTATGATATTTTCAATTCCAATGAAATGGAACATTACTATTAAAATTAAAAAACTAACTATAATAAAAATGGCAGATTTTTTATCCATAATTAAATTTAATCATTTATTAGTTAAATAGTTATTTGATTAGTATTTTCCAAAATCAATTTCATTTAATATATGGCAAAACTGTTCTTCTTCAGGCGGAAGTTTCATATAATCTCCATAAATTGGAATCAATGTATTATCATCATCATTAGGAATAAAAAAGAAGGAATCTTCAAATTTAGCCCTCTTTGGAGGTTTATAATCATTTCTCTTAAAAACAACTCTTTCATGTAATGTTAAATCTGTGACAAATTGACCGCTATCTGATTTTTCATACTTTCTGAATAGTTTAGGAATCCTTTTTTGAAAATAAGTTGGATTTAATTTAATAAAATTTAACAGTGCATGAATAAAATTAAGTATTAAATTAATTATTTTAGGGTAATTATCAAATCTCAATAGTGAAATCGCATGCAATCTAGTCACAATGAAACAATATTGAATGAATAACCATCTTTTTATTTTATTATCAGGTAAAACATCTAAAATAAAAAGGTCTATATGAATTCCCAATTTGAATGAAACTTGATTGTCCCAATACTCAGCCCAATAAGTTCCATTTAAAGACATTCTTCCAAATTCAAAACAGTATTCCTGATCATATCTCGGATCAAAAATAGTATATTTATCATTAGGATGCTCTTCCATGACTTTTAAAAATCTTTCATAATCTTCACGAAAAATCATTATGTCAATGTCATCATCCCATGGGATAAAACCTTGATGTCTAATAGCTCCTATTTGAGTTCCAAAAATTAAATAGTATTCAATATTATTTTCTTCACAGATTTTAACAAAATCTTTTAAAATCATTAATTCAACATCTTGAAGATGAGAAAGAACATCACCCTGAAGAATATTATCCATTTTATCGCCAATAATTATCTGATGAAATTAACATCCTTATTTTCAAAGTCCTCAATAATTTTACAAATTGCTTTTGAAACATCATAATCTATATAAGCATTATTCCTATTTAATTCAATGGATTTGGCAAAAGCTACAAGCTCATATCTTATTCCTTCACCATCTAATTGATAGAAATATTTTTTATTATCTTCTTGATTTTCAAATCTTAATTCAAAATAATCTGTTTTCCACCAAGGTGCAGGAACGTAAGCGTAACCTTCAGTTCCAGAAATAATTAATTCACCTTCAGATTTGACCCCATTTGCAACTTTAATTGAAGCAACTGCATTTTCATATTGGAAATCAATTTTTGTAAATAAATCAAAATTCTGTTTTTCATCCAGAGTTAGTGAATTGATAGTTTTATTTTTATAATTTACTCCCAATATTTGGAATATTGGTAAAAGAGCAGTAGGAGCCCATGATGTAATACTATTCCAGGAATTATCTTCATATTCCCTCAAACTTGTACAAGTCGCATCAACAGAATAGATCTCTCCAATTTTACCCCCTTTAAGCAATAGCAATAATCTATTATATGCTGTGGAATAAGCTGTTTTAATAGAATCCATCAAAATTAAATTTTTTTCATTGGCCAATTGTTTTAGTTCTTCGAAATTTGACTGATTTAATGCAATTGGAGATTCGCATAAAACATGTTTGCCGCAAGTTAATGCTTTCTTAATATGGGAATAATGCTTTGAAGGATGTGATATAATAAATACTGCATCAACAACAGATAATAACTTATCAAAATCATCAGTCAATAACACTTCTTGACTTTCATAGGATTTTCTTTCATTTTGATTAATCACAAGAGCCGCATTTACTTCAATTCCATTGACAAATTTAGATTCTTCATAAAACTTCTTTAAAACATTACCTTCACCAATCAAACCTAAATTAATACTTCTTTTTTCAGCCCGTAAATCAGAACTTGAAACACCTTTGGTTCTTTCAAGATAAATTACATCACAGTATTCTTTTAAATAATCAAAATGACCAACCCAATCCGAACCTACTGTAAAAATATCAACTTCAAATCGTTTGATATCATCTATTTTTTGACCTTCATATTCTTCAATTATGATTTCATCTGCAAGCCCTGTAGCTCGAACGGATTCAATTCTTTCCATTAATGACTGTTGAACATTGATTTTGCCTCTTTGTTTGTCAAAATCATCTGCAGTGACACCTACAATTAAATAATCTCCAAGTTCTTTGGCTCTTTCAAGAAGTCTTTGGTGTCCATAATGGAACAGATCATAGGTTCCGTATGTTATTACTTTTTTCATTTAAAATAATCCTCTTTTTTGTATATCTCTAAGTGCTTCTATTAATGTATCATTGTCTTTTGGAGTCAAGTCTCCCATATGACCTACTCTGAATAACATGGTCTTGGATAAATCATCTCTTGCAGTACTAACCCATATATCATACTCATTTTTTAATATTTCAACAATATTGGCTTCAATTTTTTCTTTGGAGTGAACTGTTGTTACTGCATTGGATAAACAATTTGATTTTACTACAAATGGAAATTCAGTAATTTTGCTTCTAAAGTCCTCTGCTAAATCAGATATTCTTTGTATTTCAGCTTCAATGCCACCATCATTTTTAAGTTGATTCAATCTAGCATTAAGCTGCAATATGATTGTGATTGCTGGTGTATAAGGGGTTTGACCTCTAATACCGTTTATTAGCATGTCTTCAAAATCAAAATACATGGATTTACAGGTATTCTTTTCTACACGTTTAATTGCATCTTCAGACAATACAATAATAGCAATTCCAGGAGGGCATGCCAAAGCTTTTTGAGAACCGGTTATTACAACATCAACGTCATGTTCGACCATGTTTAAATCATCAGCTAAAAATGAACTGACCGCATCGACAATTAATAATAGATTATTTTTTTTACAGAATTCGCTGATTAAGTTAATGTCATAATAGACTCCAGAACTGGTTTCACAGATATTTACTATAAATGCAGTATAATCTTTACCGTCATATTCAAATAACTTTTCACGAGTTAAACAATGCCCGAATTCTAATTTGATATCATCACAGTCGATATTGTGTAGGTTGCATAAGTCAACAAATCTTTGACCGAAACCTCCACCATTGACTATTAAAACTTTATCATCTTCATTTAATACATTCATAACAGTAGCTTCCATACCAGAAGTTCCAGATCCAGTTAAAAAGATTGCTCTTGAATCATCACTAGCTTGAAGAAGCTCCTTCATCAATTGCTCATTTTCGAGATTTACTTTGGAAAACTCAGGAGTTCTGAAATAGGGAGTTTGTCTAGAGCCAACTTCTAAAATTAAGTCACTACTCATTACAGGTCCTAATGCAAAATTTAACATCAAAACACCTTTTTTTATCCGATTACATAAAACATATAATTGGTTTCGCTATGATCGCTTAAATCATCAAAAAGATGGCCGGTGCGCATTTCTTTGCAGTTTAATTGTTTGAAGAAATCTAAATATTCTTGTTCAGTTCTATAAATTGCATTATAATCAGATTCTAAACCATCAGAGTAGAAATCTTTAAGAGTTAATCTGGTTTCCATGCATGAGGTTGGTTCCATAGCAAATATTATTTTGTCTTCAGCTCCTATTTGATTGACTTCATCCATTATAATGTTTATGTCATCATCATTGATGTACATTAAAAATCCGGAAAATATTATTACATCGAATGGAGGTTCAATCACCAGTTCATCTACTTTTATATCTGTAGCGGACATTAATTGGAATTTGCAGTTATCATAATCATAAGTTTTTTCAGCAATTTCAAGAAGGTCTTCTGAAAAGTCCAAACCTAAATATGAAGCACATTTGTCATGCAAAGCTTCAACCCATCTTCCAATTCCACAACCAATTTCAAGAACTTTTTTGCCTGAAACATCAATGTTTTCATGGAAAATCTTTTTTTCCTCTTCATGTCTTTTTTCAGAGTTTTCTTTGTCTTGGAACAAAACAATAGAATAATCACTTTCCACATCTTTATTTGCTCTTTTGTTAAAAAAATCTTTTACTTTATCAGAATTAATATCTTCTTTTTCACCATACAGTCTAGACATTATTACACCTTGAGTAATTATATAATTTATTTAATTAACAAACTAATCAAATACATTATATAATTATTTAATCATATAATATTTTAAACAAACTCTTTATTAAATATTTTTATAATCAGATTAATTTAAAAGATAATGCTCATTAGCAAATAATATTTATTAAAAAAACTATATAAAATTATATAACTTTTAAAAAAATAATATTTGAAATTCACAAATATATTCTATTTGAATTATCATTAATATATTAAAAAATAAAGGAAAATAAACATGATTAAAGAAAAAAGATACAATGATGAAACCTTAAAACATCAGCAACAAGTCAGCATGAAAATCTTAAAATATCTCATCGAAATTTGTGAAGAACACAAATTGACCTATTTTATGTACGGTGGCACTTTAATTGGGGCTGTGAGACATCACGGATATGTACCATGGGATGATGATATCGATGTAATCATGTTTAGAGAAGACTTTGAAAAACTAAATAAAATTTTAGAAAAAAATATTGATTGTAAGTTTAGATTCATGAATTGTTTAAATGAAAAAACATACCATTATACCTGGGGAAGACTGATGCTGAAAAATACTCTTTTCAAAGAATGGTGGGCTGATCAGGTCGATTATACTCCGAACATATATATTGATATTTTTATTTTAGATAATATCCCAAACAACAAATTCAAAAGATTTATCCATAGATGGAAGTGTTATTTTTTAAATATGCTATCATCCTATTCTTCGATTAAATATGAAAACGATTCAAAAATAAAAAAAATAATTCAGCAAACAGTTTATTATACAATGAAAATACTTCATATCTCCCCATATACTATTAGAAAAAAATGTGTTAAATCTTTCACCCAATATCAAAATGAAGACTGTGAAGAAGTATGTGATTTTCCTTCTTCCGGAATAATGCCAATTTCTTTTAAAACTGATTGGATTCCTTTAAAAAAAGTAAAATTCGAAGATATTGAAGTTAATATTCCAAATAATTATGATAAAATATTGAAACTGGAATATGGAGATTATATGGAATTACCTCCTGAAGAGTCCCGATTCAGAACAGCTCCAGAAGAGATTGATTTTGGTGAATATTAATACAAAAAATATCTTTTTATTAATGAGGATGTGACGCAAAATTTTTAATCGAATTTTGTGTTTCTAATTTTTTGATATTTTTTCTTATTTTTAGTTGTTTTTCTTGTTTATTTCATTGTATATTCTTTTTAGGTTATGTCCGATTATGTATAGTTTGAATTCTGTGTTTGTGTTTTTTATTCCTGTTGTGGTGAATTCATGTAGTTTCATATTTTGTTTTATATGTGTAAATGGTAGTTCTGCTGTTTTTGATCGTTTTTTGTAGATTTTTTGTGCCCAGTCTGTTTCCATTTTCCGTTGCATTCTAATCTTGGAAGGGTTTCCATA
>NZ_OMWD01000012.1 GCF_900314695.1 uncultured Methanobrevibacter sp.
GCTGCCATTTTTCTTTCCCCTTGCAATACGTTAATGTCTACAGAAGGTTGATTGTCTGCAGCTGTGGAGAATATTTGGCTTTTTTTGGTAGGAATAGTAGTGTTCCTTTCAATCAATGTAGTTGATACTCCACCTAAGGTTTCAATACCTAATGATAATGGAGTTACATCTAAAAGAACGATGTCTTTAATTTCTCCAGCTAATACTCCTCCTTGAATAGCAGCTCCCATGGATACACATTCCATTGGGTCAATACCACGTTCAACTGGTTTTCCTATGAATTTTTCTACAAATTTTTGTACAATTGGCATTCTGGTAGGTCCACCAACTAAGATGATTTTGTCAATTTCAGATTTGCTCATTTTTGCATCATCTAATGCTTGTTGCATTGGTTTACCTGATTTTTCTACAATTGAATCAACGAGCTCTTCTAGTTTAGCTCTTGTAAGTGAAATGATTAAGTTTTTAGGGCTTCCGTCAGCACCCATTGCAATGAATGGTAAGTTTACTTCGGTAGTTGTAGTGGTGGATAATTCGATTTTTGCTTTTTCAGCAGCTTCTCTTAATCTTTGTACTGCTTGGTCATTATCCATTAAGTCGATTCCTTCTTTAGCTTTGAATTCATCAGCTAAGTATTTGATTAATACGTTATCCATGTCGGTACCACCGAGTTGAGTGTCCCCGCTGGTGGATCTTACTTCAAATACTCCTCCACCGAATTCCATGATGGTTACATCCAAGGTACCTCCACCTAAGTCGTATACCATAATGTTCATGTCATCTTCTTCGGATTTGTCAAGACCGTATGCGAGGCTTGCTGCGGTTGGTTCGTTTACAAGTCTTACAACATCTAATCCTGCAATTGTTCCTGCATCTTTAGTAGCGGTTCTTTGGTTGTCGTCAAAGTATGCTGGTACGGTAATTACTGCTTTTTCAATAGGTTCTCCGAGGAATGTTTCTGCATCTTTTTTAATTTTTTGTAAGATGAATGCGGAAATTTCTTGTGGGGAATATTGTTTTCCGTTTATAGTTACTTTGTGGTCAGTACCCATGCTTCTTTTAATTGCGCTGATAGTATTTTCTGGGTTTGTAACTGCTTGTCTTCTTGCAGGTTCACCAACTAACATTTGACCGTCATCAGTAAATGCAACATAACTTGGGAAAGATTTACCATATTGACTTGCTCCTTCAGCGGAAGGAATTGTGGTTGGTTTACCTCCTACAAGTACAGATGCTGCTGAGTTACTTGTTCCTAAATCAATACCAATAATTTTTTCTTTTTTTGAATCAGACATAATTATCACCTATTTTTTTTATAAATAATTTAATAAACTTGAATTTTATTTTTTACAAACAATAACTTTGGAGTATTTAAGGACTTTATCTTTGTACATGTATCCTTTCATTAATTCATCTATAACATATCCGTTTTCGACATCATCTGACTTTTGAACCATTAATGCTTCATGTTTGTTCAAGTCAAATTTTTCACCTTTTGCAGGAATTTCTTCTACGCCTTCTTTTGTTAAGATATCTTTAAATTTATTGTAGATGAGTTCTACTCCTTCTTTTAAATCTTCATCGTTTTCAATTTCTAAAGCCCTACCAAAGTCTTCATAACAATCAATGAACTCTTTAATAATATTTTCATTAGCGAATTTGATTATTTCTTTATTTTGCTTATCTGTAATTTTTTTGAAATTTTCGAAATCTGCTTGAAGTCTTTGTGATAATGAAATATATTCTTGAGTTTCATTTTCTTGTTTTTCAAGATCTTCTTTAAGTTTGGCTATCTCTTCATCCTTAAGAGTTAACTCTTCAAGAAGTTCATCATAGTTTTCTTGATTATCTTGAGTTTCAACTTCAGTTTCGCTTTTATTTTCATCAGTCATACGCGCACCCTTTTATTGCTTTTTGAAAAACTAATGTAATAACTCTGCATCGAGAATATTAAATTTTAAGAACTTTAATATTGGTTTTGGGAATTTATGGACATATAGGAAAATGGTTCATCTTATAAGAGTTATTACTTTAAGTTTTTCAGAACCAAATATTAAAGTAACAAAAAGTTATCTTTCTCTTACTATATTATAGTAACAAAAAGTTATATAAAGGTTTCGATTATTTTGACTTTTTTCTTACAAGTAGTAATAAAAATACAATACTTTAAATATATTATATGATATAATGTATTACCATGAGAGATAGTGAAGACATTAAAAATGATAAATATCATAAAAATGTCAATTCTTCTAATGGCCACATAGAAATTAGAGGAAACTATAACGACCATTTAGGAGATATTGATAAAGAAGATATACTTGATGTAATGGGCTGTAAAACTAGAAGAGATATTATTAACCTTTTAAGGGAAGAACCTATGTTTGTTAGTGAAATATCCAATGAGCTGGATATTGGTCAAAAGGCAATCATTGAACATTTACGTGCTATGGAAGATATAGGTATCTTGAATTCTTCTTATAAGAAAATTTTAAGAGGTCGTCCGCGTAAATACTATGATTTACAAAACGAAGTGAATATTCACATTACAATCAATAGAAACACCTTCGATGTAAATCTGTCAGATGATATGTTGAATACGCTACAGCTTCCATCAGGTGACGAATGGTCAAAACTTTTAGATATTGAAAAAAGAATTGATGCCGGACAGCTCGAAGCTATCGATGAGTTGAAAAATCAAATAAGATTATACGGCAATCTTTTGGAAAGAGCCGAATATATTCTTGAAAGAACTTATAGAAGTAGATAGAACAGTTGTGTGGTCATTAATTAATTGTTTGAATTCAATTTCAAACAATTCTCTTTACTTTTTTTTAGCTATTATCGCTTGTCCAAGGGATACTGATCCATCTCCTGCGCAAGTGTTTTTATGTTGGATAAAATCATATCCATTATTTTCAATGAAATTTTTAACGGTGTCGGTAATGGCTTCGTTGTAAAATACGCCCCCTGTGGCTCCAATGCTATTGAGATTTTTCTTATCTGCTGAACTTATTGCAAGTTCACTTAATCCCTTTGCAACAGCAATTTGTCCGGCACGGGCAATATCAGCTTTTTTTGCTCCATTTTGATATAATCTGACAACATCTCTTAAAATCTCAGTTGTATTCAATGTATTGTTTTCAATAATGTATGGGATTTCCAAATCAGTTGTTGAGTAATAAGCACATGATTCAAGTTTCATGGAGCATTCTCCTTCATATGTTCTCTTATCACATATTTCAAGTGCAACTGCCATTGAATCGAGAACTCTCCCTGTACTTGTGGTCTTTCCAACATTGATTCCAGAATCCAATTGCTTGAAAATATTTTTAATTTCGATTTCTCCGTATTTGAAATGATTGACATAATTTTTAGTCAAATCCTCATCTTTCAGGATGCTTGCAAGCATTCTTGCAGGATATTTTGTTGCCATATCTCCGCCAGGCATTAGCTGGCTTTCAAGATGTCCCAATCTTTCAAAATCTTTAATGTCAGTATAAAGAATTTCCCCGCCCCAACTGGTTCCATCACTACCATAACCTACTCCATCAGCTGCAATAACAATCATTTCATCAATTGAACTGTCATTAGCAAGAGCAATGGCATGCGCATGATGGTGTTGTATAGGCATTACTTCTGCACCATACTCTTCAGCTAATTGATAAGCCAGGCGTGTTGTAAAAAAATGAGGATGCATATCACATGCAATTGCATCAAATTCGCTGATTTTAGTAATCCTCTGCATGTTTTCAATAGCTTCCTTTAAAAATTCCAATGTTTTGGGTTTATTTGTATTTCCGATATGCTGTGAAGGATATACTATATCGTCTTTGGCAATGGAAAATGTAACGTCAAGTTCGGGACCTAAAGCCAACACATTCAAATCATTGACATCATAATTGATTTTATATGGTTCTGGTGTATATCCTCTTGAACGTCTGATGAATGACAGTTCATTGTTTCTGAATCTGATAACGGAATCATCGCATCTATTTAATATCTTACGATTATGCACTAGAGAATAGTCATTGACTCCATTTATAATGTCTTCATTTTTAATCATCATGTCTTCATTTTTAATCATCATTGGCTCTCCAGGAGTATTTGCTGAAGTCATGACATATGTGTCGATGTCACTTTCATCAAAAAGTAAATAATGCATTGGGGAGTAGGGAAGCATCACTCCGATATTGTGAAGGCCTGGAGAGAGGGATTCCGGAAATGGATAATTGTCATTTTTCTTTAAAATCACAATTGGCCTTTTATTTGATGTAATTGTTTTTATTTCCTTTTCGGATAGGTGAGCATAATTTTGGACTGATTTTAAATCCTTGCTCATAACTGCAAAGGCCTGATTTGGTCTGTTTAAACGTTTTCTAAGCTGATTGCATCGTCGTTATATGCATCGACAACTAAATGTGTTCCTCCGATTCCTTTGATGGCTAATATTCTGCCTTCTTTTAGGATGTCTGCTCCTTTTTTAATGGGATTTTCACAATTTATTTTATTTGAACCATCATAAAATGCCATTTGAGGTCCGCATTCACTGCAGCAAATGGCTTCTCCATGATATCTCCTGTTAAGTGGCTCCCTATATTCCACAAGACAGTCATCACATAGTGGAAATTCATCCATTGAAGTTCTCACTCGATCATAGGGAACGCTTTCAATAACTGTAAATCGGGGTCCGCAATCAGTACATGCATTAAACGGATATTTATATCGTCTGTCTTTTGGATTTCTAATTTCTTCAAGGCATTTGTCACAAATTGCAATGTCTGGAGGTATTACGCTTACTCCTGAATATGCATCTCCACTTTCAATGATTTCAAAATCAGGATAATTCTTGCTTTCAATATCTTCAATTATCATGGAGTCAATTTTGGCGATTGGCGGCAACTCATTGGGAAGTCTTTCAATGAATGATTCAGTGTTTTTTCCTTCAATTATGATTTCAACGACATTTCCAAGGTTTCTGACGTATCCTTTAAGATTCAAATCGGTTGCTAGTCTATATACATATGGTCTGAATCCTACGCCTTGAACTATTCCTTGTGTCAAAACCTTTTGAGCTTTCATAAATATATTATTTAAGTTAAATTTTATATAAAATTTTATCCTAAGTAATACTATGAAAGATATTCTTGAAAGATTGGTTAATGGAGAACTTACTGTTGAAGAAGCTGAAAATCTTCTAAAGGCCGATGCAATTTTGGAATTTGATGATGTTGCTAAATTTGATATAAAAAGGAATAATCGTACAGGTTTTCCCGAAGCAATCTTTGCTGAAAGTAAGGATTATGATGATTTGATTTTAATTATTAGGCAATACCTTGAAAACAGTGATGATGATTTGATTATAACAAAATTGTCTCTTGAAAGATATGAAAATATTTTAAATGATTTGGGAAATGATTCCTTTATTTTTGATTACAACAGAAGGGCCAAAATTTTAGTTATTAGAAAACAAATTGCTAAAAAAGACCCTGTTGCAAAAATAGGCATTATTACTGCAGGAACTTCAGACATTAACATTGCTGAAGAGGCAAGAGTGATTGTTGAGGAAGGAGGATGTGAAGCCATCACTTCTTATGATATTGGTGTTGCCGGAATCCACAGGCTGTTTCCGCAGATTGCCCATATGGTTAAGGAAGGTGTTCGTGCATTCATTGTTTGCGCTGGGATGGAGGGGGCGTTGCCTTCTGTTGTTGCAGGTTTAGTTGACGTTCCCGTTATCGGTGTTCCGACTTCCATTGGTTATGGTGTAGGTGAAGGTGGAAGAGTTGCACTTGATGCAATGCTTCAGTCATGTGCTCCTGGAATTGCTGTTGTAAATATTGATAATGGTTTTGGAGCGGGTGTTTTCGCTCTCAGTATTGTAAACACTGATTAATGCATTACTTAACATTCATGATGATTTAAAGTTGCTAATTGGTTGATTTTGAATGATATTTTAAAGATGGATGAGCATTTTGGTTTTAAAGAATATGAAAATATTGAATATCGAAAATTTTCAAGGGACAGATACGGACTTAATCCTTTAAAGGGATTTCCTTTATTGCTTCATGAACTCGTTTGCAATTGTTCTTATCGTTAAATAGGAAAAAATTATCAATTCGTTTGGAATATTTTTGTTTAATTTTGCAGTCATTTTCAATATATTCAATTATCAAATCAACAAGTTCATCTTCATTTTTGCATACCTCTCCCATCCCCATACTTTCATAGTCAAAAAAGCTTCTTTCAGTATCAAAATGATAATCATTACCATATTGATAATAAATCACAGGTTTATATAAATATGCAAAATCAAAAGCTACTGAGGAATAATCGGTTATCAGCAATGACCCATTATTAAATAATGTCTGAAACTTAGTTTTTTCATAATCTATTTTAACATAATCGTTTTCATCAAATAACTCTATAAAATTGTAAACATTTGGATGGGGCCTAAATATGATTTCGTAATTATGCTCTTTGGCTTTTTCAATTAATTTTTCATTGTTTATTAAACTGTTGAATCGTTTAAAATATTCTGTTTCAGCAATATATTCATTTGATTTTCTAGTGAGGTATCTTCTCCAAGAGGGCATAATGATTATTTCATGTTTGTCCTCTACATTTTTAAGGTTGTCATATCTGGGCAAGCCTTTTAGTTGAATGACTTTTTTTCCATAATTGTAAGGGTATTTAAAAGTTGAATCATATTCCTTTTTTGAACTGACCAAAAAGAAAGACAAATTCATGTTTTTTCTATTTAACCAATCTGAAATATCATCCTTAAGGATCCCATGTTGTAGAAATATATTGTTTGATTTTAAAAGACCTGCAAAGAATGGATAACCTCCCCAAAAGGGATAAATTATTTCATTGTCCGGGTGGGAAGATATTATGTTTTCAACATATAATCCTAAAAGTCTATGTTTAAATGATTTATATGGCAGAACTTTACCTATTTTTTTAATTTCATCAAAATCTTCATTGTTTGCATCTATGATGAAGTATTTATCAATGTCTTCATTTTGTTTGACGGAATATTTGAAAAGATGCAATCCATTGTCATCAGGCTCATCTGGGCGATCCATATAAAACCATATTCTTTTATTTTTTAAAAACGGATAGCTTAGCATATAAGCCATTCTAAATGGCAATGCTTTTAAAAAGCCCGATTCATGACGTCTTATCATGTTTATTTGGGTGCTTAATTCTTGCTTTATCCAGTTTAATGTTGTTTTTCTTTTTACTATTATTCTATTTTCTTTTAAGATACTGATGTAGTGTTTTGTTTTACCATATCCAATGGATTTTGAAAAGTTACATGGCCTTGAAAAATCAATTTTTAATCGTACATTTTCTGTTTCCCATCTAATTTCATATTTTTTACTTTCTGATAATGGTATTGTTGCTTCAATTGAATAATCTGAAGCATATTTATGTCCTAAACTGTATTTATCATATTGTGGGAATTTTTTTATGGTTGTATTTATTTTTTCTCCGTTAACTATGATATCTAGCTTTATATCTGTAAGCGTTGTCAAGCTGGCCAATATGTTCAGCTTGTTATTGATTATGTCGTAAATATCAATAAACACAGTATTCAAATTTAGTTTTTCAATTAAATCTTTTGGAATTTGGTCATATTTTAATTTGAATAAAAAGATTTTAGTGTCATTTTCAATTAAAAGGTTATTCAAAATTATATTATCATCAATACTTTCAACGAAAGGTTTTAATCTGGTTAAATCTAGTTCTTCTTTAGAATATTCTATGGCTGAAAGCCATTTAAGTTGATTTAATAGTTCATATTGAACAAATTTTGGAATTTCTTGAAAATTGCTTTCGCTTTTTTTGATAATTGTATTGAGATTATTATCTATGAATTTTAAATATTCCTTATTATTTAGGGCAATTTCTTCTGTTGGAAGTATTTTTTCTTCAATATTTTCAATAAAAAAACTTCCTTGTTTGCAAATTCCTAATTTTGGACTGTCTAATGATATTTCATTTAAAAAAGCAAGGTGGTGGTTATATTCATCCAAGTATCGAATGTCTTTTATGGCTTCTTTTTTGATAATTGTTGAAGGTCCTAGCAACTGGACAAATTCAGAATTTTTATTCAAATCAAATATTCCATTTTCATTAATAGAGTAATCTAGATATCTTTCTTTTCTTCCATTTTTATAGTAATAAATTGGTATGGTTATTAAATCCACATCTTTATCATTTTCAATTAGCTTTAAAGTATCTTCTAATGTATTTTCTGAAATATAATCATTTGCATGTAAAATAATAATATATTCTCCGTTAGCATTTTCAAGTCCGATATTTGCTGCTGTTGGAGAATTTGATTCGATATATTTTATATTTTTATCATCGTCTTCATTGAAAATATTTTTTATATAGTTTGCTTTGTTGTCAATGACAATGATTTCAATATTTTCCCTAAAATTTAATGTTTGATTAGTAAATGAGTTGAGAGTTTTTTTAAGTTCATTAACTGAATTGCTTCCCAGCACTATTGCAGTAAATTTAAATTCACTCAACTTCATTCCTCTTTAATCTTGTGATTGCTTGTAATCTGGGCGTAATGTATATAATATACAGTCCAAATCTTGTGTTGTGGTATTGAGATCGTCGTATCCTGACATAAATATTATATATGTGTGCTTATATTGATAAAAAGATGAAACGACAATTGTGTCATTTTCACCTGTTAATATTGTTTGAGTAATGTTTACATCATCCATCTCAAATGTTTTATTTGTGGTATTCTTAAAGTCTTGTTCTTCAAGAAGGGTTGCTGTATAATTGGAATGCATTTTTTTTACAGTATTTCCTTTACCCAAGTCATAAATTTGTATTTTTTCATTATTGTTTTTGTTATATAACTCTAAAACATTGTTACCTGTGTCTTCAACAGAAAATCCGTCAGGTATTGTAATGGTAGTTTTACTGAAAGTTGTAATCGCACTACCTACTGTCATTGAATTATCTATTATCATATACATTGAACCTAATCCAATAACGGCTATTATTATAATTAAAACCCATCTTTTATCCATGTTCAAACCTTTTTATTTCTTTTTACTGCTTTTTACATAAGCGTCGCAAACTTCCTTTGCTTCTCCTTCCATTACAATTTTTCCATTTTCAATCCAAATGCATCTGTCACAAATTTTCTTGATTTGCCCTATGGAGTGAGAAACAAGAAGCACAGTAACACCTTCTTTCATCATTGATTGGATTTTTGCGTTACTTTTCTTTTTGAATTTGATGTCTCCTACTCCCAATACCTCATCAAGTATTAATATGTCAGGTTTAATTGCAGTTGCAACTGAAAAACCTAATTTTGCTTGCATACCTTTTGAATAATTTTTAACAGGATAATTAATAAATTCTCCAAGTTCTGAAAATTCAACGATTTCATCATATTTTTCTTTAAGGTAATTTTCATCCATACTTAAAAAGGCGCCATTTAGGAAAATATTATTTTTTCCAGTGTAGTTTTTATCAAAACCCGCACTAATTGCAAGTAACGGTGCCACTTTTCCATTAATTTTAACGGTACCTTCTGTAGGTTCATAAATTCCGGATAT
Source organism: uncultured Methanobrevibacter sp. (assembly GCF_900314695.1). Lineage (NCBI taxonomy): Archaea > Methanobacteriati > Methanobacteriota > Methanobacteria > Methanobacteriales > Methanobacteriaceae > Methanobrevibacter > uncultured Methanobrevibacter sp. Next base: position 9,600 of record NZ_OMWD01000012.1, read on the forward strand.
TATTCTTAAAAGAGTACTTTTTCCAGATCCGTTAAAACCAAGAATTCCTACTCTTTCTCCTCTTTTAACTTCAAATGAAATTCCATCAAGAATTCTAATTTTCCTTTTAGCTTTTTTGTTACGTTTCAGTGTCCTAATAACATATTCTTTAAGGGTATCAATTTTATCTTTTGTAACTTTAAATTCCATTACCAAATCTGTTACTTCAATGGCGACTTCTGAATCCAGTTTTTGCATGGAATTATTTTTATTTCTTTGAAATCTATCCAATACGCCCATAATTATTACCCTTTCTAAATTTCTAATGCTAATTTTTTATCATAAATGTTGAATAGTAAAATGCCTATGAAAAATACTGTAAATGCAAATGCAGCCAAATAAGATAATGTGCTTAAATCCGGAACAACACCATACACAACAGATTCTCTAAAACATGAAATTGCGGAGTATACTGGATTTAGTGTAAATATTTTTTGTACAGTTCCAGGTACGATTTCCATAGGATAGAATAATGCTGATGCATACATCAAAATTAAAGTAAATACATTGTATAAATATCCAATATCTGAAAAATATGTGTTACATACTGCTAAAATCAATCCCACTCCGAATATCAGTATCACTAATAAAAATACTGGTATAATTGCATATATGCTTGTTAAATGGAACTGTGCACCAGTGACTATCATCACTCCAAATAATATTACAAATGAAATTAGGAAGTTAACGAATTCATAACATACTGCACTTACTGAAAACATATATTTTGGAACATAAATCTTCTTTAAAAGACTTGCATGTCTTTTTATAGATCTCATAGCTCCTTTTGTAGCAGAATTATAGAAATCGTATATTAATCTTCCTGATAAAAAGTAAACTGGATAATTTTCAATGGATCTACCGAACAGCATTGAAAAAATTGCAGTAAACACTATCATGATTAAAAGAGGATTAAAGAAACTCCAAAGTATCCCTAATACAGAATCCTTATATTTTGCAGTTAAATCCTTTTTGACTAGTTGTTTTAGTAAAAACTTCTTTTCAGCGACTGTATCAAACATAGTTTAACCAAGTACTTTTTAATTTATTTTCTTCTTCGGGAGAATTCCTCAAAGACTTCATCAATTTCCACACCTTTGTAAACTAAAATTAAAAGTGTGTGGAAAATCAAATCAACAGATTCATATACTAAATTTTCATCATTTTTGGCAGCAAGTAAAACTTCCCCGGCTTCTTCAGCTATTTTTTCAAGTATTTTGTCTTCAGCTTTTTTATCGCTGTCTTGCATTATATTTGATGTGTAAGAATCAATGGGATTGTCCCTTCTTGATTCTAAAACTTCGTATACTTCGCGTATGATTTTATCATTATCCATTTAATCATCATCCTCAGATGCTTGATCTTGCATACTTTCTGTAAGTGCAATTAATGGATGTTTGTCATCATCAATAATTTCAATATCATTGAATGTTCGAATTCCTGCCCTGTCTGCAGTTTTTTCCATACCTAATTTGATGTCTTGACCTAAATCGACGACATATGAATCCACTGTTTCGTATCCTTTTTGTTTGGATGCTACTGCTCTGTGGTGACCATCAACTAAAATCCAACGGTTTCCAGTTTTTACAACAATTGCAGGCTCTGCCAATCCTTTTTCCAATTCATAAGCCCTTCCTTCAAGTTCGTCTGCATAAACTTTGTCTTGTGTAGGTCTCAATTTATTGGTTTCAACAGGCATGTGTTTCAATGTGGTTTTGATTCCGTATAATTGTTCCATGGTCTTTTTAAAGTATTCGACTTTAGTTGGTGTTGATCTTTCGATATGTGATCTTACCATATCTGTGTTTGTAATAATTCCAACTAATGTTCCGTTTCCATCTACAACAGGCATTCTTGAAATTCCTCTTCTAAACATTACTCTTGATGCATCGTTGATAGTTAAATCTTGGTTGGCGACTACTAATTTTTTTGTCATTAAATCTTTAACTGTGTCTGCCCATTCTTTTGATATTATGTCAAATGCAGTAATCATACCAACTAATTTGCCATTATCCACAACTGGATAACTATTGTGACGACTTTCTTTCATTAAATTAATAACATCATCTGTTTTTGTATCTGGAGTAACATTGATAACATTTTTAGTCATATAATCTTTAACATAAGATTTTTTCCCTGCCATGTTCACATCCTCTATTCAATATTTTCTTTCAATAATTTTACTGTTTCACCAGGGTCAGCTTTTCCACGAGTTAATCTCATTACTTGACCTACCAAGAAGTTGATGGAAGCTTTTTGACCATTTAAGTAATCTTCAACGGCTTTTGGATTTTCATCAATGGCTTGTTTTACAGCAGCTAATACTTCATCGTCTTTTACAACACCGAGTAATCCTAATTCTTCAGCAATTTCTTTTGGAGTTTTATCATTATTAGGCATTTGTTCGATGATTTTATGACCTGCTTTTGCTGTAATTTCTTTATCTTGAAGCATTTTTAAGAATTCAATCAAATCCTCAGATGTAATTCCGCTGTCTGCAAAGTCTAATTTATTATATGAAAGAACTCTTTTAAGTTCATCTCTCATAATTTTAGCTGCAAATTTAGAATCGACTTCTTTCACGACTTCTTCATATGCAATTGCTAAATCGAGTTCTGATGTTAAAACTTTCGCTGATTCTTCATCAATATCATAATCTTCAACAAATCTTTTAACCTTGTTGTGTGGAGCTTCAGGCATGGTTTCTAGAATTCTTTGAATGGTTTCATCACTAATTTTCATTGGAGGTAAATCTGGATCGGTAATGAATCTGTAATCATCAGCATCTTCTTTCATCCTCATTCCAACAGTAATCATTTGTGATTCTAGGTATGCACGAGTTTCCTGTTTTACTTCAACTCCTCTTTTCATAAGATTTTTCTGTCTTACAAGCTCAAATTTCAATGCTTTGTAAGCACCTTTAATGGAATTAACGTTTTTCATTTCCACTCTGTTTCCTCCATTGATGGAAATGTTAACGTCAGCTCTCATGGTACCTTCTCCACGAGCTCCTCCACTATATTGTAAAACACGTATTAGTTCTTTTAAAAAGTTTCTAGCTTCTTCTGGAGATTTTATATCTGGTTCTGTAACAATTTCGACTAAAGGAATTCCGGAACGGTTAAAATTAACAGTACCTCTGTCCGGTTTAAATTGACCCGGGTCCTCTTCAGCGTGTATTTCTCTGATTCTAATTCCGTTCAATTCTCCATTAATTCCAATAGGAACGGAAGTTCTTTGATAACCTGAAGGTAAATCAGGATAATCGTAATGTTTTCTCATGAAATAGATTACATCTTGATCAATTTCACAGTTAAGCATTAAAGCTATCATCAATGCATTTTCCAATGCTTTTTCATTTGTTGGATGTGGTTTAGCACCTGGTTGGTTCAAACAGATTGGGCAGATGTTTGAATTTATTGGTGCGTCCTGATAATTGGTAGGACAATCACAGAATAATTTTGATTCGGTTTCTAATTGTACGTGGATTTCAAGTCCACACATCATATCAACATCGTCACTAATAATAATTCCTCCATGGGATAATTTTTATATTAACTTTATATTTGTTTATTTCAATTTATAAATATTGTTAATACCAATGTTTTAGTTTTCATTGTTAAAATCTGTTAAAATTAATAAATTATTATGGTATTTTTTTAAAGTTATAGATTAATTTTATTAACTTATATTTTTTAAAATAATCTAATATTCGACTTATTAACCTATTTTAATAAGCTTATTTAAAAGTTTTTATTAATCTAAATTAATATTTATTTTTTAATGATTCCTTAACATATCTTTTAATAAATTTGTCAAGTTCCGGTGAAACATCACTTTTTTTCTCACCTAACTTACTTTTATCTGTAAAAGTTCCTTTCAGTTCACGTCCTGCCCATTTAACTTCTTCTTCGACTCTTTTACCATATTTTGTCCCAAACATTTTAAATAATGGGAATTTGGTTATTCCATTGGCTCCACTTAATATTAATATTCCAATATTTGCAAGGTTATCGATCCATGTTCCACATATTATTTCAATATCTGGAAATGCAAGTCTGACCTGGGCTACGACTTGGGCATAATAAATGGATGCAGGTTGGGATGAGTTTGCATAAATAGTTTCTTTATGTGGATTTAGGGAGTAGAATATTACTCTGTCAATTTTATGATTTTTGATATAATCAATAACATATTGGACATCATCTAATGTTTCACCAAGTCCTAATATTATTGTTATTGCTTTTTTAAATCCTAAATCTCCGGCTACATCTAGCATATTGCTTATATCATCTAATTTTTTAGAAGGACAAACTTTTTCATGGATTTGTGGATTCGCTACTTCAACAGCTCCGGTTATTCCTTTAATTTCTGAGCCGTATTCATTTAATTCATCTGTTATTCCAGTATTTAACCAAACTCCTTCGCCGGTAATGTCTTTTATTGTTGTTGCAATTTCTTTTATCTCCTGTGTGGTGAATGATTCATATCCTCCGGATAAAAATTCAATATTCCAGTCAAGACGTTTGCACATTTCTGCTTCTGCATAAATATTGCTTATGTTTCGTCTGGCTTTTTTGGGGTCTTTAATTTTGTTTTTTTGTGTTGACATATAACAAAAAGCACAATCTCCCTTATCACACCACCAGGATAAGAAAACAGCTCTTTCAAGTGTAATTAAGTTTCCATGATGTTTTAAAGTTGTTTCATTAGCTTGTTTAAGCATATCAAATATGTTAGAATCCATGTTTTTATATTGATTCTTAAAGTTTATATATTAGTTCATATAATCTATTATTGTAAAATTATTTTGTTTTTTCCAATAAAGTGGAAAAAACCAAAAGCTTTATATACTATGCTATGCATAGTTATTATTACTGTTTAAAGTCTTTTGATTTTTAAACATGGGTTTTATTTGGTTGAGTAGATGGGTTATTATATGCCATCGTAGCTCAGTAGGTAGAGCGTTCGGCTGTTAACCGATTGGTCACAGGTTCGAGCCCTGTCGATGGCGCTTTTAAGGGCCCATAGCTTAGCCAGGTAGAGCGTCCGGCTCATAACCGGAAGGCCATGGGTTCGAACCCCATTGGGCCCATGTTACTAAAACTTTATTTATATGTATGCTCCGGTGGTGTAGTCCGGCCAATCATTTCGGCCTTTCGAGCCGAAGACTCGGGTTCGAATCCCGGCCGGAGCATTAAAAAATTTGTTAAGATTTTTAATGGTTTCTATAGTATCCTTTCTTTTTTATAAGCGGGGGTGCCCGAGAGGCCAAAGGGGACAGGCTTAGGACCTGTTGACGCAGGTCTACCAGGGTTCAAATCCCTGCTCCCGCACTTTAACATATTTTTTTATTTGTACTCATGCCGGGGTAGGGTAGGTGGTCATCCTCCGGGACTGTGGATCCCGGGACTCGGGTTCGAATCTCGGCTCCGGCCCCATTTTATAAAAACTTTTTTTTTAAGATTTTTTCATTACTTTTCAGATGCTCTCTCATTTAGTTTATATATGTTGTTTTTACAAATTATTGAGTATAAGGTGTTAATATGGCTAAAAAAGGTTCAGCCGAAGAAAGGGATTTGGTACATAAACTTTGGGAAAGGAATTTTGCAGCTATGAGGGCTCCAGCATCTGGAGGTGCAACTAAAAATCCATTACCTGATGTTGTAGCTGGAAACGGTAAATTATATTTGGCAATTGAGGTTAAAACGACTACTAAAGATAAAGTTTATATCGATGCTCCTCAAATTGAAGCACTTTGTGAATTTTCAAAAATATTTGGTGCGAAGGCTTATATTGGAGTTAGATTTAAATACACTAAATGGTTGTTTTTAGAACCTAAAAATACTCCTCGTACTCGTAATGGAAATTATAAAGTAGAAAAAGATTATGCTCTTGAAAAAGGCTTTGAAATTGATGAAATAGCTGGAATTGATAAACAAATGAAATTTTAGTTAAATGGTAATGTTTATATATAATTAAAATATATCTATTATTGTATGTTATATGTGGGGTTATGGTGTAACCTGGCATCATCTGGGACTCCAGTTGTCTTTGAAGAAATATACGCGTAACTGAACAGTATCCGTTGTGATGATCAATTGGAGTACTGAGGCAAGAGAAATCCCAGGATCGGGGTTCAAATCCCTGTGACCCCATTTTTCTACAAAACTTTTTTTTCAAAAATTTTAATTACTTTATTGTCAATATTATTCTTCATGAGTTCTAATGATATTATTTTTATTTTAGGTTTTAATTATGATTCTAATTGTTATTTGATTAATGGCAATACTTTAGTGGATACTGGTGCGGGAGATAATAAAGATTATCTGTTCTCTAAACTTCGTGAAAATGGTGTTGAACCGGAGAATATTGAATTAATTATCAATACTCACTGTCACTTTGACCATATTGGTGGAAATTATCTGTTTCCAAATGCTAAAATTGCAGTTCATAAAGCGGATGCAATTTCAATGAAAAATGAAGATTCTTTAGGCACATCAATGTCTGCCTTTTCTCATGAGGGCAATTCGAAAGTGGATATTGAGCTTGAAGATGGTGATGAAATTGCAAATTTTACAGTCATTCATACCCCTGGTCACACTGCCGGCGGAATCTGTTTATGGGATGGTGAAAACTTAATATCAGGCGACACTATCTTTGCTGGTGGTGGAGTCGGTAGAATGGATATTGGAGGAAACTATGATGATATGAAAAATAGCGTTGAAAAATTGACAAGGTTAGATATTAAAAATATCTATCCCGGCCATGGCCCTATTGTAGAAAATAATGGAAAAGAACATATTAAAATGTCTTATTCTCTACTTCTCTAATTTTTTAGAAACTTTTTTAAAGTTTCCTCTTTTAACAAGAACGGAAACTTTCTCTCCACGGCTAATGGTATTGTCCGGCTGTGGAATAACTAATTTTCCGTGTTGGTACGTAGCAATAATAATGTATTCTTTTGTTGGGGAAATGTCTTTAAAACGTTTTCCTATTATTTTATCGTTAGTTATTGTCATATCAAGGATTTCAGCATCTCCTTCCCCAAGTGTGATTAATTCAGCAACATTTGGTCTTGTAACGATTTTTTGAAGATATCCTGCTGCTGTAATCTCTGGACTGATTACTTGGTCTATTCCAACTTCCTTAAATGCTTCTTCGTGATCAGGATTACTTACACGTGCGATTATATTTGGAACATCATATTTTCTAACGAGAATACATGAAAGTAAGTTTGCTTCATCATTTCCGGTTGTAGCAATAAAGAAATCAGCATCCTCAATATTACTTTCTTCAAGCAACTTGGAACTGGTTCCATTTCCACAAATAACCAATGCATCAAGCTCTGCTGCAACTTCGCTACATAATGACTCGTCACTTTCAATTAATGTAATGTCATATCCATCTTCAATTAATAAATTCGCAAGTGCAAGTCCAACACGACCTCCACCCATAATGATTACATACATTAAAATCGCCTCAATTATATTTTGATAATCAATATTTATTTTAGGACATTATAAATATTATCTTTTGAAAATTTCAAAAAATGCTCTTAATGTAATTAATACTGGATATATTTCCAACCTTCCGGTCCACATGTCGAACATGCTCACAATTTTTATTATTGGATTTAATGTGTGGTTGACTATTCCAAGGTCCAAACCGTTGTTACCTTGAAGGGACATTGCTGCAAATAAGCTTTTAAATGGGTCATAGCCATATAGACAGAACAAAGCCCATGTAAACATTATAAACATCAGGTATAAAGTAATGTAATTTCCCGCTTGTGATATTGCCTTTTCAGGAATTTTGTGACCATTTAATTTAACCGCAACAACACGGCCTTCAGGGGATAAAATTTCTCTGATGTGCCTGTATATTCCCTTGAAAAATGTAATCATTCTCACAAGTTTTATTGCACCTACAGTGGATCCGTTTGATCCCCCAGTCAGCATCAAACACATTAAACAGATTATGACAAACGGTGGCCAACCTGCCATTTCAGCAGGCATTGCAACACTTGCACCGGTGGTTGTAATTGCTGAAACAACTGTAAATAACAAATCTATCGGCACGATGTTTGAGATAAAGTAAAGTATTACAGTAACAAATGCTATTACTCCAATTATTACTTTGAATTGCAAGTCATGAATTAATGATTTTCCTCTTGTTTTAATAACCTTATAATGCACTAAAAAGCTGGTAGCTCCTAAAATCATTAAAACAATTGAAATAAGGTATATTATATCATTTTGATAGTAGCCCATATTGGCATTTTTTATGCTCATTCCGCCGGTTGAAATTATATGGAATGAATTGCAGATTGAATCAAAAAGAGGCATTCCGGCTAAAACGTATAATATCACTCCAAAAACGGTATAAATTGCATAGATTTCCAATGTTTTTTGCAGTGTGGTTTTAATACTTGGTTTAATCCTTTCATCACGAGCTTCTGATTGGTAAAGTTTTGATGAAACGGATCCTGGTTTTGTCAAAACACCAATCACCATAACAACAACTCCCAAACCTCCAATCCATTGTTCGAGAGCTCTAAAAAATAAGATACTATGAGGTAATATTTCGACATCTTCAAACATGGTTATTCCGGTACCGGTTAATGCGGACATGCTTTCAAAAACACCATCAACAATCGGTATGTTTGTAGATAATGTAAAGACAATCCCTCCGATAATACTTGCCCACAACCATGCAAAGGATGAAATCATCATTCCATGTTTGAGCCGCATTTTTTTAGGTGTAGAATTTTCAAAATATTTTTTAAAAGCAACTCCTAAAGCAATAGAAATCGCTGCAGGTATTACAAAGCTAATGACATCAAATTCAAAGTATATTAAATCGAATATTAACGGAACAAGGCACATTATTCCGATTCCTATCATAAGATACCCTGAATCCCTTGCAACAATTAACAAATCACTTTTAGTTATATACCTCATTATTGTATTACTTTGAATAAATATCTATATAAATTTATAAGTAAGAAAAAAATTATAATTATAATAATAAGTAGGTAAAATTTATGGACCGCAAAACTATATTTTTATTGATATTTAGTGTAGCTATTTTACTCGTAATGTTGTGGTTTGTTGGTATTGACCAAGTTATCGATGCTTTAAAAATGGCAAATCCACTTATCATAGCGTTAGCTATTCTAACTCAGGTTTTTACTTATTTTCTATATACTTTGCGTTGGCAAATTCTTAATAAGCTCACTGATAAGGATGTTTCAATTAAAGAATTGCTTCCGATGGTGCTTGTTGGTCTTGCAGTAAATAACATTACTCCGTCTGGACGTGGTGGTGGAGAGCCTGTAAGGGCATATGTTCTTGCTAAACGTAAGGACTATCAGTTTGAAGAGACATTTGCAACTGTTGTGGCCGATAGGGCGTTGGATACATTTCCATTTGTTGTATTGGCAGCCATTACAATTGCCGCAATGGCATTGTATTTTAATTTTGATACATGGTTGCTTGTTGTAATGGTTTTGGCAGTTATTGCAATTGTTATTGTTTTGATGGTCATCATTTACATGTGTATTAATCCTGGTTTTGGTCAAAGAGTTGATGGATGGATTATTGGTCTTGTTAGAAGATTTTATAAGAAAAATTCTGAAGAATTGGAGCAAAAGATACATGATGCAATTTTAGGATTCCAGGACACAATGAAATTATTGATTTCAAATAGAAAGGTCATGTATTATACTATCCCATTGTCTTTTGTAATTTGGATTTTTGAAATTATCAGGGTTTATTTGGTATTCATGTCATTTGGAGCCAATGTAAGTCTTATTACTATTGGTGAAGTATTCATTGTCGCATCATTGGTAGGTATGATTCCACTTCTTCCAGGTGGTTTGGGAGCTATTGATGGGGTGATGATTATTTTCTACTCTGCTGCAGGTATTTCATCTTCAGTAAGTGCTGCAGCAACTGTTGTTGAAAGGTTAATTTCCTTTTGGATGGCTACAATTATCGGTTTGGTAATATTGCCTTATTATGGTTCATCAGTATTAGATAAGGTGTCAGCATCATCATCTGGTGAAATTGAAGAATCAATAAATGAGGAAACGGACGATATTGATAAATAATTCATATATTTTCACACTTTTTTTGTTTAATTGGAATGTAATTTTCAAATAGAAAACTTTATTTTAATAATAAAATATATCTTTAAATGTTGTAGGAAATTAGTTTAATTTATAATTTTTTTTAAATTATTTTTTTTAATCTAATTTTCAACGAACTTAATGGTGAAAAAATGGAAATTAATGGCGTAAATATACAAGATACCTTTGCTGAAGGTTTCGGAATTAAAGTATCTAGATTAATTATTACTGCAGCTACTAAACATTTAGCTAAAATTGCAGCTACTGAAGCTACTGGATTTGCTACTTCAGTTATAGGATGTCCTGCAGAAGCAGGTATCGACCAATATGTTCCTCCAACTGAATCTCCGGATGGAAGACCTGGTTATGCAATTATGATTTGTCACATGTCTAAAAAATCTTTAGGCGGACAAATTATGGACAGAATCGGACAATGTGTTTTAACTGCTCCTACTGCAGCAGCATTCAACGCTCTTGAAAGTGAAGAATCCTTCCCAACAGGAAAACAACTCAAATTCTTCGGTGACGGAAATGCACGTTATTCCTATCATGTCTGGTGAATTCTTAGTAGAAGATGAAATGGGATGGAAAGATGGAGTAGCTGGTGGAAACTTCTTCATTATGGCTGATAGTCAAATGGCTTCAATCGTTGCTGCTGAAGCTGCTGTTGATGCTATTCACGCAGTTGCAGGTGTAATTACTCCTTTCTCCGGAGGTATGGTTGCTTCTGGTTCTAAAACTGGTTCCAAATACTCTTTCATGAGTGCATCTACCAACGAAAAAGAATGTGTAACCTTAAAAGATCAAGTAGATACTGAATTACCAGAAAACGTATTCGGAAACATGGAAATCGTTATTGATGGTGTAGACGAAGAATCAGTTAAAGCTGCTATGAAAGCAGGTATTGAAGCTGCTTGTCAAGTTCCTGGTGTTATCGAAATCGGTGCTGGTAACTACGGTGGAAACTTAGGTCCTTACCAAATTCACTTACAAGACTTATTCTAGAGAGATTAACTCTCTTTTCTTTTTTTTATTTTAATTCTTTTGATTGATGGCAATAATGTTTGATTTCAAATTGAATTTGTTATTGTTCTATTCTTATTGGTTCTTTTTTTTTAAGTATAAGTGGTCTATCAGCTTTGACTATTATATCTAAAATGTAAGTAAAATTGCTGTAAAAGATTATAGGTATTATTTCTCTAATTCTTTTTTTGTTATTTTGGCAATTTCTTTGTCGGATAAATTTTTTCCAATAATTTCTTCTTTTTTTTCCAGGTCTTTTATCAATAATTCTAATGCTGTATTGTCCGGACCTGAAATAACATGTGAATGAAGGTTATTGACCATCGTGTAGAGGTTATCTAAAGATTTTTTAGCATCAGGATGGCTTTTTAAGTAATCTCTAAAATTTTTACCGTCTTGCAGGTCTTTTGTTATAATTCTGCGTCTGAGTGGTGTTTCAATTCCTGGAATGTGGTAATCAATGTTTTCTAGAGTGCAGTTGTGTTTGCTTATGACTTCAAATTCGTCATAGATTTCATCTGATGTGTGTCTGACTGTTAACCTTAAACTATGTGGTTTTGCTGATTGATAATATAGGTCTTTTCCACCAACTATTTCTGGTGAAACAATTTTGTTTGCTCCTGCTCTTTTAAGTCGGGATTTATTTTCAAGTTTACTGCATCTTGATACAATCCATGCATCAGGATTGGTTTCTCTGACTGTTAAAACAATAAATAAATTTGTCACATCATTTCCAATACTGATAATTACACTTTGGCATTTTTCGCCAGCTAATTTTGCAATTAAATTATTTTCAGTTGCATCTTCATTAATGACGACAACAGAATTACTTTCTTCAATATTGGCACTATTCTCTTCGTTTTTTTCAATTAGGATTACATTCTGATTTCTTTGTATAAGTTCTTCAAGAACTACTTTTCCAACTCTACCATATCCACAAAGGATGTAGTATTCATCCATTTTATCAATTGCATTCATTTTTCGAACTCCCTTCGAATATTTCCCCACTTTTTCCTGAAAATTTGTTAAGATAACGTTAAATACATATGCGAGTAATACTACTCCACCTAATGCCAATGTTGTTGCAAATAGTTTTTCAATACCTGTATCTGGTATGTAATCTCCATATCCTACAGTTGTCATTGTAATGACCGCATAATAGATGGAATCAATTGGACCCAGACCCAATATGATGTATGAACCGATAATTCCATAGGCGAATAATAGTGCTATTAATGCCACGCCTGTAGCGGCATATCGTGTAGGCAATTTTGTCAAAATTTTTCGTGTGATTTTTCTCATATGCTTTTTCCTTATATTTAAGATAATTATATTTATATCCGATACTTATATTTAATTTAAGGTGATTATTTGCATCCGATTGATATGATGGTTACAGACTATAATTGTGAATATTTGGGATTATCAAGGTTATGCTTGATGGAATCTGCGGGAAAATCTCTTGCTGAAGAGGTTGGTAAAATTGCAGTTTATACTTTTGCCAAGCCTGTAAAAGTTGTTATTTTCACAGGTTCTGGTGGAAATGGTGGTGATGGATTTGTTGCAGCACGTTACTTATTAAACAGAGGGTATGATGTTGATATTTATATGCTGAAAGAAAATATTCGTTCTGATGATGCAAAAACTAATCTGGAAATTTTAGAAAATATGAAACCTCGTTTGTCACGTTTAAACATTTATAATTTAAAAACTCTTGAAGATATCAATTCATGCGAAGTAGCTCAAAGCAAAGATTCGGAATTCGTTATTGTGGATGGACTTTTAGGAACTGGAATCCATGGAAAATTGCAAACAAATATCAAAAGGGCAATTGAAATTATTAATGAATCCAATGGAATTACAATAAGTGTTGATGTGCCTTCTGGAATGGATCCTTTAACTGGTGAAATAAATGATTTGGCAGTGGTTCCGGATTATACAATAAGTTTTCATAAAATTAAAACTGGTGTAAGGGATGCCGATGAAGAACTTGTTGGGGGTCTTGTAACTGCAGATATTGGAATTCCGTTCGAAGCAGAATATTTCGTTAATTATGGTGATTTTTTAAGGCTAAAAAATCGTGATTCATCATCTCATAAAGGTAATAATGGTCGTTTGCTTGTAATTGGTGGAAGTAAAGATTATTCCGGTGCTCCGGCTATTGCAGGAATGGCTGCAATTGGGGCTGGAGCCGATTTGGTTTATGTTGCTTCCCCTCAAAATGCTGCTGAAGCCATTAAATCAACCTCTCCAGATTTGATTGTGAAATCATTGGAAGGTGATAAATTATCTTTAAAACACTCTGATGAGATTTTATCTCTTGTTGATAATGTAGATTCGGTTTTAATTGGTCCGGGTGCAGGTATTGATGAGGATACTTCAAAGTTATTCAATATTTTGGTTACAAAAATTAAAAAACCGATTGTTTTAGATGCTGATGCGTTAAAACAGGTTGAATTGTCATTAATTAAAAATCGTGAAGATATAATTTTAACACCTCATATTTTTGAGTTCAAATCATTTTTTAAAGTTGAGAATGATTTAAAATTGGATATTGATTCATATGACTTTTCTAAAGTTGATGAGAATATTGCCGAATTCCAAAAGATTATCCGGCAAATTAAAGGAACTGTTGTTGTTAAGGGAAAATATGACTTGATATTGTCTGGCAACAAGTTTAAAATCAATAAAAGTGGTAATGCTGGAATGACTGTTGGTGGAACTGGTGATGCTTTGGCGGGTATTTCTGCCAGTTTATTATCTCAGGGATTATCTTCTTTTGACTCGGCCAGTTTGGCAACATTTATCAATGGTCTTGCAGGTGATGAAGCGTATAATATTAAAGGTAATGGATTTTCAGCTACTGATTTGGTTTCATACATAGGCAGTGTGATAAAAAATGGATTATGTTAAGGGAATTTTTAAAGCAAGGCCAAATAGATTCATAGCAGAAGTTGAGGTTGATGGCAATTTGGAAATTGCTCATGTCCCAAATACTGGCAGATGTAAGGAACTTCTAGTTAAAAATGCTATAGTTTGGCTTAAGCCGTCTGATAATCCAAACAGAAAAACAAAATTCTCACTTCATTTTGTAGAAAATAAGGGTGTGTTGGTATCACTTTACTCACAGCAAGCTAACAGTATTGTGTATGATGCTGTTGTTGAAGGTAAAATAAAGGAACTTTTAGGTTATAATCATCATCAAAGAGAAAAAAGTGTAGACAATTCAAGGATAGATATATACTTGGAAAATTCAAATGGTGATTCCTGCTTTGTAGAAGTGAAAGGGGTTACTCTAATCATTGATGGTGAAGCGAGATTTCCGGACGCTCCAACTGAAAGGGGTGCAAAACACCTTAAGGAATTAATTAAACTTAAAAAAGAAGGAAATCGCTGTTGTGTGTTTTTCTTGATTCAACATCCTGCAGGTGAATTTTTCAGACCGAACTGGGAAAATGATCCTATATTTAGTCAGACATTAAACGAAGCATATGCTGAAGGTGTTGAAATTCTTGTTTATAGGTGTGATAATCAGTTAAGCGGTATTGAATTAATTCTCGAGCCTTTAGATTTTGATTTGGGAAAAAGTTTCACCAATCGCATCGTTGATAACTAATGTTGCAAGGTTATCGTATGGTGTTTCGCTTTTATTAATCAAAACTAAATTTTTTCCATTAAAATAATTAATCAATCCTGCTGCGGGGTATACGACAAGTGATGTTCCGCCAATGATTAATGTTTCTGCATTTTGTATGTAATCGATTGCAAAACTTAAAACCGCATTGTTTAAGGGTTCTTCATATAATACGACATCTGGTTTAACAATTCCACCACATTCGCATCTTGGAATTCCTTCACTTTCTAAAATATGATTTAATCCATATTCTTTTCCGCAAATTTGACAGTAATTTCTTTCGATACTTCCATGCAATTCTAAAACATTTTTGCTTCCTGCTTTTTGATGAAGCCCATCAATGTTTTGGGTAATGACTGCCTTTAATTTGCCTTTTTTCTCCAATTCTGATAGTTTTAAATGTGCAGGATTCGGATTTGCATCTTTGAAGATGAGATTGTCCTTATAATAATTAAAGAATTCCTCTGTATGATCCATATAATAGGTATGTGAAACTAAATTTTCTGGTGTGTCTCCATATTTTTCAAGGCTTTTAAAAATGCCGCTTTCTGACCTGAAATCAGGTATTCCGCTTTCTGTAGAAACACCTGCTCCTCCGAAAAACACTATATTTTCCGATAAGTCAATAATTTCTTGCAATTGTTTGATTTTAGACATGATATTGTGTATATTGTTGATGCATATTATTCTTTTGTATGAAGGAATGTCTTTAAAAAAAGTATATTAACATCTAAAATAGATACTTAAATAATCATCTAGGGAGGTTAAACTAATTGAATAAGAAAATCTCAATTTTCATATTTTTAACATTATTCTTTATATTTTCAATTAATGCAATTTATGCAAACGATTTAAACATGTCTGATATTACATCAAGTTCTAGTGAATCTAATATTGAAAATAAAATTCATGAAAATGATTTAAATACGTTTTCAGCCAATCATAGTGGTGCTATTTTTGAAGAATCCTTTAAAAATCAAACGGAATTTACAGAAGCGTCAGCCAGCATATATTACACCGCACCTTGTTGTATAACACTAAAAGATTCTAATACAAATGAGTCTTTATCAAATAAAAGCATTAATTTTGTCATAAATGAAGTTAATTATACTGTTACAACAGATGATGAAGGCATAGCTAGTGTCAATTTAAAATTAAAACCTGGAAAATATACTGCTAATGCATATTTTTCAGGTGATGACTCATATGAATCTTGCAATTTGACCACTAAATTTAATGTGTTACCTACAATTAAAGCAAAAAACATATCAAAATATTATAATGGCGATACACCCTATAGTGCAACATTTTTTGACAGTCAAGGTAATGCTTTATCAAATGCTGAGGTTGTCATAACGGTCAATGGAAAATCATATACCAGAAAAACTAATGGTAAAGGTGTTGCAAGTATGCCTATTAACTTAAAACCAGGAACTTATAAGGTTGTTTCAACAGATTTGATTACTGGATATAATTTGACTACCACTTTTAAGATTTTATCAACTATTAGTTCCAAAAGTATTAAAAAAATTGCAGGGGACAATAGAAAATTCAAAGCAAAATTTTTTAAGAGCAATGGGAAGGCATTATCCAATCAAGTTATAAAATTCAAACTTGATGGCAAAACATATAAGGTTAAAACAAATTCTAAAGGTCAGGCAAGTTTGGCATTGAAAAAACTTAATAAGGGAACCTATAAAATTATCTGTTACAATAAGGATGGATATTCAAAAGTGTATAAGATTAAAGTCTATAATATAGTATCCACCAAATTAATTACTAATTATTACAAACTCCTTCCAAAGGATAGTAAAGTTATTAAAGTCAAATTAGTGACTAGTTTGGATGATTATCTGATTTCCGGAAAAGTTATTAATATTAAAATTAATGAAAAAACCTTTTATAAGAAAACGAATAATCAGGGTATTGTATCCCTTAAATTGCCATCTCTTAAAAATGGCCTTTACACTGTCAAGTACAGATATGATGGAGCAAAATATTTCAAAGCATCAAAAGCTAAAAATTTTGTTGCTATACTAAGTACTGCCAATACTGCATTGAAAGTTAAAAGTACAAAAACTTTTGGTTATGGTGCAGGTACTTTATTTAAGTTATCCTGTACTGCGGGAAATGTTCCAATAGCTAAAAAATCAGTTACAATCAAAATCGGTTCTAAAACTTACAAGAAAAGCACTGATATTAAGGGAATTGTATCAATACCTATTAACCTAAAAATTGGCAAATATGTTATTGATTATGGAACAAAGGGTGATTCCAAATTAAATGGAAGTTCTGGTTCTTCTATAATAAAAGTTATTAAAAGAAGTGAATCTAAACTTACTTGGAAATGTGGAAGTTCATATAAAGATTATTCACAATCTTTTAAAGTTTTATTAACCGATTTGAAAGGTAAAGCTATTTCTGGCCAAAAAATTAAGTTAACTATAGATTCTGAAACATATGCAGCAACCACGTCTTCAAGGGGTTATGCTAAATTTAAAACTGATGCTGCAATTGGAAAATATAAAGTTTCGGTTAAATTTGGTGGAAGTAACTATTATCTTAAAAGTTCCACTTCAAAATCGATTAATGTTAAACTCACAAAGCTTATTGGTGGAGTTAATGAGAAAAATACTGTACGTTATTTAAGTCAATACCTTAAGTCCTCTTATCACTGTCAAGTTGGTAATTCAAGGATAAAATCGATAGTAAATTCATTAACACGTGGTTTGACTAGTGATTTGGATAAAGCAAAATCCATATTTAATTATGTAAGGGATAATGTGGAATATAGTGGTTATTATAATACCAAATATGGTGCCGTAGGCACATTAGCAGTTAAAAAAGGAAACTGTGTTGACCTTGCACATTTGTTGGTTGCCATGTATAGGACTGCAAATTTAAAATCAAGATATGTTCATGGGACCTGCCATTTTAAAAGTGGATATATCGGTCACGTTTGGGCTCAAGTTTTAGTTGGTAATACCTGGATTTGTGCTGATGCATCGGATAATATTAATTCTTTCGGAAAAATAAAGAATTGGAATACAAATTCGTATAGTTTTCATAGTAGATATTCAAGTCTTCCTTTCTAATTCTTTTTTTTCAATATTTTTTTAGAAGGGATTACAAAAAAAGAAGTAAAATGATAGCTATTAAAGCTATCTGTTTAATTTTTGATAATTTGCTGCTTGAAGGCCGTGGTATCTAATCATACCTTCGACATCTTTTTGGTCGGTTTCCTTGTCTTCAAAGGTAATTTGTTCTATGCTGTGTATACTGAATGGAGATTTTCTGGAAATCGGTTGTATTGAACCTTTGAACAGTTTCATTACAACTTCTCCACTTACTCTTTCTTGCATCTTGTCGATTGCTTGATCAAGGTCGTCTCTTAGAGGTTCTTGCCAGAGTGCCCTGTAGACAAGTTCAGCATAGAGTCCGGATACATATTCGGCAAATCTTAACTCTGAAGTTGTGAAAACCAATTCTTCCAATGCTTGGTGAGCAGCAATTAATAATTTTGCACCAGGGGTTTCGTATATTTCCCTACTTTTAATACCAATCATTCTGTTTTCAATGATGTCTACTCTACCGATTCCGTGAGCTCCTGCAATTTCATTTGATTTTTTGATAATGTCGAGTAAAGGCATCATTTCACCGTTGATGGCTACAGGAACACCTTCTTCAAATTCGATAGATACTTTTTCCGGTTCGTCTTTGGCATCTTCCCATGAAGCAGTCCATTCGTAGATGTCTTCAGGAGGTTCGTTTGCAGGGTCTTCTAGGACGTCCCCTTCGATTGCTCTTCCCCAGAGGTTTTCATCAATACTGTAAATCTTATCGTAGCTTAATTCGATTCCTTTGGATTCTGCATATGCCTTTTCTTCAGTTCTTGTTAGATTCATTTCTCTTATTGGTGCAATGATGTCCAAATCGGACATTGCAAGAATTATTGCTTCGAATCTGAATTGGTCGTTTCCTTTTCCGGTACAACCATGTGCAATTGCAGTTGCTCCTTCTTTTTCAGCTACTTCTACAAGTTTTTGGGCAATTAATGGTCTTGCAAAAGCAGTACTTAATGGATATCCTTCGTATTCTGCATTTGCTTTGATTCCACGTGCAATGTAATCGTTGGCGAATTCTTCTTTAGCATCTATATTGTAGTGTTTTAATCCTCCAATTTTAGCTGCACTTTCTTTTGCTTTTTCCATTTCTTCTTCGCCTTGACCTACGTCTACACATGCGGTAATAACTTCTACATTGTATTTTTCTTCTAATAATTTAACACAAACGGAGGTATCTAATCCTCCACTGAATGCTAAAAGTACTTTATCAGTCATAAAATCACCATATTAATTTCAATAAAAATGAATAATCATTATATACTTATAGTGTTAATAGTATTTAAAATTAATAAAAAAATTGAAAAAATTTAAATGAATGATGACCTATCATTTTTTAATCTTTTTATATTTAATTTAAAATTAGTTATTTCATTATTCTATTGGTAATAGGTTTTTAAATAGTTTTGACAGAAGAAAACTCTTAATTGAGGGCATAATTGAGGTTGAAAGTTATATGGACATTTTGAAAAATCAAAACCTCAATTAAGAGTTTCGAGTTCATATATTACTCGCTAATATTAAATTGTATTTCATAGTATATAAAGTTTAGGCATACCTAAACTTTAATCAGTAAATTTTCACTCTCGACAAATTCAATCAGTCGGGAGTATGTCGGATTGTTTTTTAAGGTATCCTTATTTCCAATTATTATTAATTTTCTTTTCGCTCTTGTAATTGCAACGTTCAAACGTCTTAAATCATTTAAAAATCCGATGTTTCCGTGTTCATTGCTTCTTACTGTTGAAATGATGATGATTTCCTTTTCCCGTCCCTGGAATCCGTCAACGGTTTTTACTTCAACAGGAGTATTTTCCTGGATAATCTTTACCTGATCTGCATAGGGGCTAATGATTCCTATATCCTCCTCCTTAACTCCTGCAGTCATGTAATCCTGAGCAACGCTAACAGCAATTTCAGCTTCTGCCTTATTTATTATTGATTTGGAATCCTTCAGGTGATTTTCATGATTTTTTTCAATTTGTGAAGTGTCCATAAAAAGAAGTGCCTCTTCATTATAATTGGAACCAATGATGTCTTTTATATTGATTGAATCCACGCTTGTATCACTCTTCAAACTGTTGTTGTAAAACTCGGAGTTCGGAAACTTCATTAAAAGCTTATTCATTCTGTACTGAACATTTAATAATTGTGATTTATGGGGATACTTTCTGATTAAGGCTTCAAATAATGTATTTTCAAGTTCTCCCGCTTTTGTACTTATAATTGTTGGGGGGAGTTGCTTGTGGTCTCCTGCAAGTATGAATCTATGCGCCTTTGCAATTGGGATTAGAACGCTTGGTATGGTTGCCTGTGAAGCTTCATCAATAATTGCAACATCAAATTTGGTTTTTGCAATGGATTCAAGTGCAGCTGAAGAGTTTGTTGCGAGGATGACATCACTTTCTTCAACGATATTTCGAATCATTTTATTTTCAATTCTTTTGATGTCTGCATGCAGTTCATCAATTTCCTGATTATATTCAATCCATTGTGCCATGGACTGCATTTTTTCAGCGCTTATTCCCCTTCCACCTTTTCCTTTTGATGCATTGTATAATATGTCGTAATCTCCAAAGCCACGTCTGAATTGCGGTGTCGGTTTGGTATAGGACTTTCTTTTTTCGATTAATCTTTCAATTTTTTTGTAAATTTTTTTGATTTTCTTATTCAACTTATGCTTTTCAACCTTATACGCTAAAGAATATGTGATATTGTTTTTTGAAACCCTTTGCGGATGGCCTAATCTGGTCAGATTCAATTTTTTATTTGCCATCAGGCGCTCTAGGATGTTGTCTATTGCCGCATTACTTTCAGCGGTTGCAAGCACCTTATGATTCTGCCGGGTTTCCTGTGATATCAACTCAACTAATGTTCTGGTTTTCCCTGTTCCGAACGGCCCATGAATTAAAAAGAAATTTTCACATGATAAACCATGTTCTATTGCTATTTTTTGTGAATGATTTAAGTTTTTATCAATATAATCAATATAAGGGGTTTTTCTATCTTTTTTAGGGTTTCTGTCAGTTAGCATGTACTCCAATGCGTTTTTTCCCTTTAAACTTAAATGCTTTAGGTTGTCTTCCATTCTTCTAAATGTGATGTCATTTGCATATAGATCTATTCTCACCTTCTTTTTCAGCGCCCATTTTGGAATTCTTTTATCAAAGGCAACCTTGATGAATCTGGCTCCTTTTTCAGTAACTGTTCCAGTCAAATCACTTCTTAACGGGTTATCTGTACTAATCAGCACCATGTCTCCAACGCTGATTTCGGTATCTATTATGTCTGACCTTCCAAATTGAACAATTTCTAGACCTAATTCTTTGCCCATGCGTTTTCCTTTAACCTTGTTGATGGCTCTTCCCAGTTCTTCCCTTTTTTGTCCTGACATTGAACTGATTTCATGTGTCATCAGGTCAATTTCTGCATCCCGTTCATAATTTATGAGCCTTATTAATTTTTTAATATACTTTTTCACTTTAATCCCTAATTTATAAATAAGAGCGTTTATGTATAATATTATTATGGATTTTGAAAAAGTGGAATGTGTAGATAATTTGGAAATGAGCTATATTTCAAATTTATCTGGAGGTTATATTTCAAGAAATACACATGTGTTCAATCAAATTGAATTAAATGAGTTAAATAAGTTTATTTTAGAAAAATCTGTTTTTGGAACACCTATATTTAAGTTGGGGCATGGTGAAAATAAGCTTTTGATTCTATCTGGAATACATGGGAATGAATTGCCTTCACAAATTGCAAACATTCGACTTTTAAATGAATTGGTTGATAAAAAAATAAATGGTACTGTTTTTTTCATTCCTTTTGCTGCTCCAAAGGCGACAATGGAAAATAAAAGATTATTTAATACTTTGGATTTAAATAGGGCATCTCATGTTAAAAATTCACTAAGCAATCTCATAATTCAAAAGATTGAAGAGTTGGGCATTAGTTTTGTAGGGGATTTTCACTCTACCGCTTTCAATTCAAATCCAGGGTTTGAATCAATATTTTCAACTAAATCTCCAACTGCAGAAAGCTTTTTGATTGCAAATTATATTGCAAGGGATATTGACAGTAGAATCATTGCACTGGACTGCGCTGGTGAATCTTATATGGGGGCTGTTGAAGATGTATGCAATGTAAGGGGCATTCCTGCCATAACTGGTGAGGTTCTGTCTCCTTTTGCTAGTGTCGGTGAGGGTAGTGTTGAGAGGTCTTATCTTCAGATGAAAAGTTTTTTATCATACTTTGGGATTTAAATTTGGGTATTTTTTTTTAAAAAAGGTTGATTCAACTCCCGTTGGTTGTGGGAGCTCAATCAAATGAATTTATTTTAGAACAGATTCGATAGCAGATTCATTAGAAGCGACGATTTCAACTACTTTTTCGTTTACACCATAATCAAAAGTAAATAAGCCATCATCGGTTATTAAAAATCCATCGTGTCCTCCTATGGTTTTATTTTCTGAATTTGTTGGTGCTGTAATATTATGTATTCCACCATCTGCGAAGAAAACTTTAATTAATATTGTTTCATTTCCTTTTTTAAGTTCACAGACAGATACTTTTGCACCCTCAAAGTTACCTTTGCCATCAGCACCTACATCTCTTGCAGATTCGTTTTCTTTGTATCCGTCAGGGATGGTAAATTTTTCATCTTGTATTTTCAATTCGTTGTTGTTAATTTGTACTGATCCACCATCTGAGTTGGTGTCACTTCCAATATTGAAGCTCCAGTCTGCTGCGCTTGCAGCACCAATTGTAATACAAATTGCAATTAATGCAATTAATACAATTAAACCTTTTCTCATTTTTTCACCTTTTTTTTTAAATAGTTTGTATAACCAATTAGGTTATGTAATGTATATTTATTACATTCCCTATTATTATATCATTCTAAAATTTAAGATTTTTGAAAATTTCATTATTTTTGATAAATTATTGTATGCTATGACTTCGATTACTTTTCACATGCTCTCGGAAAAGTTATTTTTAATATATTTAAGAATGATTAATATAAGGTGATTTCAATATCTTCTTATAAAGGACACTCAGTATTTGCACTTTTGCTCGCATTGATGTTTTTTCACAATCCTCTGTTAATTGCTTTAACATTTATCGGTGTAAATATTCCGGATTTTGATCATAAGTTTAAAAAAGATCGTGTTTATAAGTTGATTATTTTAGGATTGATAGTGTTCATTTCACTTTATATCCTTAAATTACCTTATTTCGTAGGATTGATTATTGTATTCTTGGGGATAACATTCTATTTTTCGGAACACAGAAGTTTTACACATTCAATATTTGGGGCTTTGGTGTTGACTTCTGCTGTTTCGCTGATAATAATCTGGAGTTATGAATTGGTATTGGGATTTACTATTTTGGATAATTCTTATCTGATTATTGCTGTTTTGATAGCTCTTTTAAGTTTTTTATTTTTAAATAAAAAATTATTGCTCGTATTTTTGCCGGTGTTCTTT
Organism: uncultured Methanobrevibacter sp.; assembly: GCF_900314695.1. NCBI lineage: Archaea > Methanobacteriati > Methanobacteriota > Methanobacteria > Methanobacteriales > Methanobacteriaceae > Methanobrevibacter > uncultured Methanobrevibacter sp. The sequence goes on from NZ_OMWD01000012.1 coordinate 33,042, forward strand.
TTAAGTTTATTTTTTATAAAAGATGTGGATTTTAATTATATTGAAATAGTGCTGGCATTATTTTTGGGGGTATTTTCTCACATTGTCTTGGATTCTTTTACACCTGCAGGAATTAAGATTTTTGCTCCATTATCTTCGAAAAAGGTTTATAAACGTTTTGGTTTGATTTCAATTTTTATATTGGTTATTTTTGCAATTATGTATCGCTTGCCTATTTTGTTTAAATTATTTGAACAGTATATTTCAATGTTTTAGAATCTACAAACAAAAAACAGTCCTGAATCCTTAATCCACAGGCAGAATTTTGACACGATATAAAGTACTGGCAGTTCGATTAAAGGGCCGATGACCAATGCAATTGATATCAGTTCATGTCCTGGAAATGAGTTAATTGCAATTGCTAGTGCCAATGGGGAATTTCGAGCCAATGTTGTCATTGTTAAGCTTGCGTATTCCGAATAGTTAAAGTTAATTTTTTCAGACACAAGCAAGTCGATTATTGCATTTGCAATGAAAAACAGGATCAGTGGAACAAATATTGTCAATACTGAATCCAGATTTTCAAATAGCAGTTCTCCCTGTGATGCAAATATGCAAAACACAGCAAGTGATAGAAACCAAATTTGAAGTGAACTGAATAAATTCGCTGCCTTTTCGTTTAATTCATTGTTTAATATGAATTTAACAATCTGTGCTGCTGTGAATGGAATTACAATAACTATAATGAGTGAATACATAAGTTGTGTATAATCCATGGAATTTCCGCTTGAAAAAAACAATATCAGATATGCTGGAAGCAAAACAATCTGAAGCACCAGATTAATTGGCAGTATTGACAGGCTTAACGGCAGGTCTCCTTTAGCCATTTTTGTAAATACCAAGTACCAGTCTGTGCAGGGTGTTAAAATGAGCATGAAAAATCCGATTAATATGTCAACGTTTCCTTTCAAAAACAGTGATCCGAGGAAATATCCGAATAGAGGAGTCCATATGAAATTGATTATCAGGCTGGTTGACGTAAACTTAACATTTTTGAAACTGTTTTTCAATTCGGACAATGGTACTTCCAAAAACAATCCGAAAAGCATTAAGCATAAAAATATGTTGATTAGACTACTTGTGTTGTCTGCAATAATTTGTATGTTGGAAAATATTAATCCTATAATCACTGCTGAAAATATTATTATAGGTTCCAGTTTTTCTACCAATTCCATATTCACACCATTATTTAGGTATGACTAAATTTATTTTTAATATTATATAATTATTGCCGTGAAATATTGTTGTTCAATTATTTGTTGTTTTAAATTTTGGGTAGGGGTATATTTTCTTTAAAAAGATTATATTCGTTTATCTATTTTTTTTATAACTATTGATATAATTAATACAGATTTCAATCTGTTTTTTTAAAAAAGCATACATTTATAATAAATAATCATGATAAATATTAATGTTATTTAAGTCAATTTTTTTGACTTTTAATCATAATAATGAAATGGAGCTTGTTTAATGTTTTTGACTAGAATCGGCTATGGAATTGCTTATTTCGTAGTTCTTATTTATGAAGTGATTAAAGCAACAATCGACGTTGCTTTTAATTCAGTTTTAAGGAGAAACATTGATCCTATTGTTGTCGATATTGAAACTGTCTTGGAAAGACCTGTTTCTCAAACAATATTGGCTAATAGTATATCTTTGACTCCTGGTACTTTGTCTGTTGATTTGGACAGTGAAAATAACATTATCAAAGTAGCTGCTATTTCTCCAAGAAGTAAAGAGGATATTATTCCTTTTGAACCATATATAAAGAAAATGTTGGAATAAATATTTTCTTTTTATTAATGAAATCGAGTGAGATAGTATGGAAATATTACTTATAGCAAAATATCTTGTGGTTATTGCATTAATTATAATGATGTTTGCCGCTTTAAGAGCAAGTGCTTATAAATCTACATCAATGGGACTTTTAGGAAGTTCTGTAGTTGTTGTTGCTTTTGCAATGGCATTGCTTGTTGGTGGTAGTATTTATGACCTTAATTTTTTTAGGGATATCTCATTAGCATTAATATTCTTTGGTTTCGTAGGTACTGTTGCTTTTGCTGTTGTTTTGGGAGGGGATGATAAATGATAGAGTATATTCAGTCAGCCCTTCTTATCATATCAGCTATTTTAATTATAATTTCTGCAATAGGAATCTTAAGTCTGGGTAAAGATACCAAGAATAAAGTTTATGCAAGAATCCACATTGTAGGTTTGTTTGATATTGCATGTATAATTGCTATGATTGGTTTAGGCCAGTTTTTACTTGCTGGAATTTACTTTATCTTAGCACCTTTCACAGCACATGCAATAGCTAACGCTTATTGGAAAAGAGAAGATAGAGAAAATAATTCAGAATTACAGAATATTGTTGAAGATGTAGATGAAAATCATCCATTTTTACATCCTAAAGAAAAAATGCAAGCTTTAGAAAGTGAAAATTCAGAAAAACTTAAGGCTGATGAAAGATTTTCAGTAACTACATTGGAAATTGATGAGGGTGAGTAAGATGTTGGAATTAGTATTGGGTATTGTAATGATTTTAAGTGCAATTCTTGCTCTTATTCAAAAAGATTTATTGAAAGCAGCAATCTTAACAGGATTTTGTGGGGGAGCTATGGCCGTATTGTTCCAAATTTTATTGGCTCCTGATGTTGCTTTGACACAAGCTATTGTTGGTGCAGCAATTATTCCTGTATTCATTGCTTTGGCTGTTAAGAAAACTCAAAGGGAGGATAGCTGATGGCGCAAGTACAACTTATAATATTGATTACGTCTGTTGCATTAGTCATTATTGGACTTTATTCTGCAATATTCATTGACAATATTATAAAAAAGATTATTGGTATTAGTTTTATAGAAGAGGGCGCTAACTTATTTATTGTTGCCATTGGTTATAAAGCAGGTGGTGTTGTACCTATTTTAATGCCTGGAATGGATACTTCATGGTTTGCATCTAATGCTGCTTATCCATTGCCTTTCGGTTTAGTGCTTACCAGTATTGTAATTGGTGCAAGTACATTGGCAGTAATGCTTGCGTTAGTAATGGTTTTATATAAAAAATATGGCACTTTATCTACTAAAGTAATGCTGGCAGATACATCAAAACAGGAGGAATACAATGAATGAATTAATTCCACTTATGGTTATCGTTCCATTGATGGCAGCATTGCTTATTAGTGCATTTTCAAGGTTCAACACAGTAACAAAGATTTTCGCTTTTGTTGTTGCAATTTGTCTTCCGATTATACCAATTGCTTCTAACTATGGTCTTCATTACTTTGGTGGATATGAACCTATGTTGGACAATGTCACAAATGTGATGTTCCATCCGGCAATTACCTATTCATTCACATTCTTGCAACAGATATTTATTGCGATGGTTGGTCTTTTAACATTCTTAGTTATTTTCATTTATTTAACTAAATATAAAGAAGTTTCCGGACCTTATCTGTTCTTGTTGTTCTTAGGTACTGCTGCAGTGACTGCAATGTTATTGACTGATGATATTTTCCACATGTTTGTGTTCTTTGAAATATTGGCTCTTGCACAAGTAGGTATAGTTGCAGCTTCATCAATTAGTTATAGTAATGAAATGGCCTTAAAATACATGATTTTAGGTTCAATCGGATCTCCAATGATGCTTCTGGGAATTGGATTCCTATTGGCAATGACTGGTAGCGTAAATATTACCGATATCGCTGCTGCTGTTCACAATGGTTTGGTTGATGTTACTTCTCCAGTATTCTTGATGTCACTCGCATTAATATTCTTCGGTTGGTTATATGCTTCTGGTTTACCGCCGTTCCATACCATCAAGTCTGGAATTTATTCAAAAGCAGAACCTCATGGTGCAGCATTGCTTCAGTCATTCACTGTCATTTCCATGATTTCAATCGTATTGGTCATGTTTAGAATCTATTCAACACTTCCTATATTTGAAGTCCTCATAGTCTTCTTCTCTATCTTGGCTATGATTTTAGGTGTTTCACTCGCACTTACTCAAACAGACTTCAGAAGAATGATTGGATTTTTAGCTGTTGGAGAATTAGGTTTCATTGGTCTGGGTATTGGTCTTGGTACTCAATATTCAATAACTGCAGGTCTTTTCCAGGCTTTGAATGAAATTACTATTACTGCATTATTATTCATTGGATTTGGCGCTATAGTCAATGCAACTAATGAAGTCGATACAAGAAAACTGGGTGGACTTTTAGCTTACCATCCAAAAGTAAGTATTATGCTTTTAATTGGTGGGCTAGCAATGGCAGGTGTTCCTCCATTAAGCGGTTTCCAATCTAAATTAATGCTTGTTCAAGCTTCTTTAAGTTGTGGATATCCGGAAATATCCATTTTGGCTATTGTGGTAAGTATTGCTACATTTGTAGTATTCGTAAAAACATATTACTCAATGTTTTTAAAACCAAAACCTAATGATTTGGATGTTGAACATAAGGAAGTTCCACGTGCGATGATTTTTGCAATGGGAATTTTATTGATTATTGTTATTGCATTCGGTGTATATCCTGATGTTGTAACAAATGGAATTTCTAACTTTGTAGGAGGGATATTATGAAACTATATGATCAAATTTTTGATATTGTAAAACAATTCAAGAAATTGTTTTCACCAGGTCCTGTAACTAATGCGGATGTTTCAGGTATAGTTACTGCGGAAATTTTCTTAATAGTTTCATTGGTTCTATCTGCAATATTATTAAGACATGTAAGTGTTTTACTTGCAGGTTTGGTAACATTGATATTGACAATTGTGTTGATTTCTAGTATTCCACTTATTCCTAAATTTAAAATAGAACAGGATGATTCATTAGAGAAAATGTTGTTTTATGCAATTGTAACGCTGGCGATACTTGGTGTATTCTTGTACTGGGGTGGTAATCTTGTCTAAAGCTACAGTTCGTAATTTGCTTGCAGCAATATTGACTGCATTGTTTTCAATTACTTTGGCAGATGCCGTATTCCACATAAGCAGTATAATTAATCCTGGCGTAAGTAATATATATAATGCATTAGGAACTCAGATTGCTCCGAACATGGTTACTGTCGTAATTTTTGATTTCAGGGCATATGATACATTAGGAGAATCAATTATATTGTTAACTGCCGGTTTGGTGGTATTGCTTATATTTGGTAGAGGATTATTGGGGGATAAACGATGAGTCAAGGCAGCATGATTTTAAAACTTATATCTTTACCAATTTCAATCATATTGATTTGTTTAGGGATAATGACCATTCTTGGAGGACATATAACTCCGGGTGGAGGTTTCCAAGGTGGTGCAATGATAGCTAGTGGAATTATATTGTCTATACTTGTTTATGGTTTAGGTAATTCTCCACTGGAATTGTCTCATACATATATTGAAGTTCTTGAATCTGTTGGTGCATTAGGTTTTGTCATTTTCGGATTAATCGGTTTATTCGTTGGTGGATTCTACCTTTATAATGTAGGTACTGATGTGTTAAATATCGTTCCTGCAGCTATTCAAAATGTTTTCCACTATCCTGATGTTACTAATGCAGGTATAATTCCATACCTCAATATATTCGTTGGTTTGAAAGTATTTGTAGGATTATCCTCAATTGTTATTGCATTTGCAGGATTTAAGAAGATTGTGGAGGAGAGTGAATGATGTTAAGTTTAGGACCTATAATATTTGGATTGATATTGGGTTTAGTTATCGGTTCTCAGATTAAACTTGGTGTCAGCGATACTCATTTCACTCTTGGATCATTTGTAGTAATTTTTATTGCAGGTATTGTTGTGGCATGGCAATCTGGTAATTATCCATTTTACACAGATTTACCGATATCCACTGCATTTCTAGCTGCTTTAATTGGAATTTTTGTAGGCAAACTACTATTTGCAAGGAGTAAATAAGGGGTTTTTAAAATGTTTTTAACAACTAATACATGTGAAGGAAAAAGAGATTGTATTAAAAAATGCCCTACAAAAGCCATTAAGTTTATCAATGGAAAGGCTTTTAGTTGTCTTACTTGTGGAATTTGTCAGAAAAACTGTCCGAATGATGCAATATTCCGCAATATTTACGGAGGATATGTTGTAGACAGAGCCAAATGTAATGGCTGTGGAATGTGTATGTACAACTGCCCAACCAATAACATTACTATTGAAGATGGAATTGTATATGGTATTTGTTCACGTTGTGGAGTATGTAGTGAAGTCTGTTCAAATCGTATTGATGGTTATGAAGTAGAAAAAGACAGACAAATCACATTAATCAAGTCATTTAACATATTGGACCCTCCTTTAAAGGATGTTCCACATAAAACAGATAATATTAAGACTGAAGTTACTCGATATTACTATGGCACAGATTTAGAGAAATGTATATTGTGCGGCAGATGTCAGCAATATTGTCCTGCAAGCGCAATTCAAGTACGTATTGATAGGGATGAAGGAATTTGCAGTGAATGCAGATTATGTGAAGATGTATGTCCTAACGGTTCAATGAATAGACTACAAATTGTTAATAGAGATACATGTACTCTTTGTCTAAACTGTATGAAAGCATGTCCTCATAATGCGATTTCTGTTGATGGATTTAAGATAAATATTAATAAGTTGAATCAAAAACCTGACGGCTCAATCATATCTTGCCTAAACTGTGGTTTATGTGCAGATTTATGTGAAAATGGGTCTCAAAAAAGGGATGGTAATAAATTAAGATATGATCCAACAGCTGATACTGAGAATGTTACTCATGATAAGGCTATTGATGCATGTCCGATTCACATTTTACATGAAGATGATGAGATGTTTATCTATGATGAAATTGATGATGTTGAATTACCTACATTATCCGGTTTCTGCGTATCTTGTGGAAAATGTGTTCAAGTTTGTGATGTAGCCAAAGCTCGCCAAGTAATGGTCTATTCATGGGATGGAAAAGTATCTGATGATTGTATTTCCTGTGGAATATGTAGTGAAGTTTGTCAGGAAGATGCAATTACTCTGCATAGAGGAAAGATTTCCGTTGATTTGGATAAATGTATCTTATGTGAAAATTGTGCTGTTCACTGTCCGGTTGATGCCATACCTAAATCTACAATGTATAAAAATGAAATTACTGGTGGATTCAATTTCATCGAACAGCAATTGTGTATGCATTGTGGTTTGTGTCATAAGACTTGTTCATATGATGCAATTGATGAAATCGATGGACAGTTTGTTGTTAATGAAGATAAATGTACATATTGTGGTGCATGTAAAAATGCATGTCCTGCAAAAGCATTCTTATTCGAAAGAAATTTTAAAGATTCAATAGAGGGTATTTAAATGAGCAATTTACTTAAAATAGCTTTACAAGGAGCTTTTACTAACTTTAAAAGAATCTTTTTTGCAGCTGATAGAGTTACTGACATGGAATTGAGAAAACAAATCGCCACTCTTTCAGTAGAAGTTGATGATAGGGTTGACGAATCAGCTTGTATTGGATGCGGAGGTTGTGCCAATGTATGTCCGACAGGTGCAATTGAGATGAAAGGGCTAACCAGTCCTAAAAAATTAACTGATGATTGGATTAAAAGCGAAGTACCTGAAATTAATCTAGAAAAATGCGTTGTATGTTATTATTGTCATGATTTCTGTCCGATATTTTCACTTTATGGTCAGAAAGGAACAATCCATCCAAGCTGTGTTGGAGATCAGGAAGTTGACCTTGATTTGACTGAACCATTTAAAATTTCAGATGAAAAGCTTAAAGTCATTTCACAATATTTATCAGATAATACTGTGTTGAGAAATAGGGAGGAAGGTGATTAGATGGGAATTAAATCATTTTCAAGAGCCAGAGCAATACATGTCATGTTAGTTTACACTGGCGGATGTAACGGATGCGATATTGAAATTGTTAATTCAATTTTATCACCAAGATTTGACGCTGAACAATATAATGTGTTCTTAACTTGGAATCCTCGTGAAGCTGACGTTTTAGTTGTCACAGGTCCTGTTACACATTTAAATAGAAAGCCATTGGAAGAGATTTACAAGGCCATTCCTAATCCGAAATTGGTTGTGGCTGCTGGAAGTTGTGCTCTAATGGGTGGTGTTTATAAGAATTGTTTTGCTGATATTCCATCCGAAGAAATTGAAGGACCTGTTGAAAACATCATACCGGTCAATGCAAAAGTTCCGGGTTGTGCCGTAAGGCCTCAGGATGTTTTGGCAGGTGTAGTATCATTATTACCTACATTATTAGATGCGGATTAAAGAGGGGATTAAATGGATGAAAAAGTACCGAGAAGCAAAATTATTGAAACGGAAATTCCAATGGGTACAGTTCACCCTGCTGCATTGGAACCATATAGGGTAAGGATTTTTGTTGAAGATGAAATAGTTCAGGAAGCTGAGATTACCATCGGAGTTAATCACAGAGGAATAGAAAGAATCATGGAAGGACTTCCGGTTCAAAAGGCAAATTCACTTACTGAAAAAATTTGTGGGATTTGTTCAAATGCACATATATGGAATTCATGCAGAACCGCAGAAATTGGATTAGGTATCGAAATTCCTGAAAGAGCATTATACATTCGTGTAATCATGGGGGAACTTGAACGTTTACATTCACACTTCTTGTATTTGGCGCATGGTTGTGAAGTATTGTCCCATGAAACATTTTCAATGAGAGTGTTCTATTTAAGGGAAATTGTAATGGAACTGCTTGCAATGATTGGAGGAAACAGGGTTCAGTATGGCTGTTCTGTTTTAGGTGGAGTAAGGCCTAGATGTGATTTGGATGAAGCCAAATTATTAAGGCTAAAAAATGATATGGATAAGATAGAAGAAGGGCTTACTGATTTTGCCGAAAGATTCACTTCCGATTCTATTGTAATGTCAAGGATTTCAGGAATTGGTGTTCTTCCTCAAAAGCAGGCTATCAAATTGGCTGTAACCGGTCCGACTTTAAGGGCAACCGGTGTTGCAAGAGACCTCCGAACAACAATGTTTGAATATGATGAATTTGATTTTAATGTGGTCACTCAACCTGGTGGTGATGTCAAATCCAATTTGTTGATGAGGGCTTTAGAATCATTTGAATCAATTAAATTAATTCGTCAGGCTATTGCTAACATCCCTGAAGGTAAGGTAGTTAACAGGGATTGGGAAATGTTTGACACTGATATTACTGAAAGTTACATAGAAGTTCCAAGGGGAACATTATATCATTCTTATGCTCTTGAAAGCGGTAGGGTAAGACACTCAATTATCAGAACTCCATCAATGTCCAATATTGGTGCTATGCAATATGCATGCATTGGTGATCAGATTACTGATGCTCAGCTTTGTATTGTACAGTGTGACCCATGTTTCACATGTTCTGATAGAGCAATTGAAATAATAAGGAGATAGATTATGTTTGAAAATACACTCGTTAACTCAATTCTTGCAGTAATTGGCACAGTGCTTGTTTGCTTTTTAATTTCAACACTGCTTCCAGGAATTGAAAGGAAATATATTCATGCTAGAATTCAACAGAGAATTGGACCTGTCGTTCTTGCTCCAGGTGTAATGGCTCCAATCAAATTCATGTTTAAAGAAAATGTTGAAGTTTCATCTCCTGTTCCGGGATTATATAAGTCATTGCCAATAATCTGCTTTATTGTTGTTTTATGTGTTCTTATTGCATTAACTCCTCAAGCTTATCAATTTCCGGCACTTGCAAGTTTAGTGGCTGTCGTCGGATTTTTAAAGGTGGAAGAAATATGCTATGTTTTGATGGGAGCATTATCCAAATCTGTCATGTCAGTTAGGATGCCATTCCCTGATAAAATAAAGGGCGCTACTCATTTAAACTCCAACAGATCATTTATTGAAGATATAAGTGCTAAAAGGTCATTAAGGATGATTACTTATGGATCATTTCCATTGTATTTGGCCTTATTTGCTCCGGTAACTGCTGCTGGAAGCATTTTCTTATCAGACATTGCCGCATATCAACATGCCAATGGTCCGTTTTTATTTACAGCATCTGGTGCAATTGCAGCTATTGTGTTCTTCATTGGATATATGATAATTTTAAATGAATATCCATTTTCAATAATTAAGGCTAAAAGCGATGTTATTGAAGGACCATACATGGAATATGCTGCAAAATATAGGGCTGTTGTTTATCTGACAAGAGGATTTTTCATGTTTGTACTTGGTGCAATCTTTTCAGTATTGTTTATTGGAGTGCCGCCAACAATTCTTTCATGGGGAATTTTAGTCAATATTGCAGTCGCATTGATATTCGTATTTATGATGGGAATCTTATCAGCATTCAGTCCAGTATTTACAAATAGACAGTTATTGCCAACAATTTTAGGATCAACATTACTTGGAATATTGGCTATTGTGCTTGGATTATTATGAGGTGATTATTTTGAAATTTGTAATGAGGCCGTATCACATGGTAAGTCTTGGAGGATACATTGTTGAGTGGGATTTTCCTTATAGAAATCTCATAGTTGTAAATAAAACCTCTGAACCAATTAAAATTGAAATACCAGTTTTTCATGAAGAATGGATTGCTGAACATAGGGATTTAGGTCTTGAAGTTATTCCTGTTACTAAAAATGATAATTTTTTAAGCATGTGGAAAAGGGCGCATGCTGAATTAGATAAAATTAGGCCAAAAAATGAATGATTATACGCTAACTATCCAATCATACGAAAAGAAAGGAGTTTTAGATAATATTACTGATGTTATCACTTCTCATGGTGCTAATATTAGTTACGTTCATCTTTTTGTTGAAAAAAATAATATGGGATCTATCAATTTGGAATTGGAGCATGTTGAAAATATTGATGATTTGCTTTCGGATTTGGAAAATATTAAAGATATCAAATCCGTTGAATTGCACGGTTCCCAATTGGATATTTATGGAAAACGTATAATTATCGTTGGTGGGGGAGCACAAGTTTCCCAAGTAGCTAAAGGTGCAATCACTGAAGCTGACAGACATAATATACGTGGTGAGCGTATAAGTATTGATACTATTCCATTAGTTGGAGAAAAAAATTTGGCTGAAGCTATTGAGGCTATTTCAAGGCTTCCCCGTGTTACTGCACTGGTTTTGGCAGGTTCCCTTATGGGTGGTGAAATTACAGAATCTGTAAAAAAAGTTAAAGAAAATGGAAATTTGATTGTAATTTCTCTTAATATGCCTGGTAGCGTAACCAAATATGCAGATTTAATTATTACAGACCCTATCCAAGCTGGAGTTCTTGCAGTGATGTCTGTTGCAGATACTGCAGTGTTTGACATTAAAAAACTTGGAGATAATATAAAATATTAATTTTTTTCATGTTTATGGACATATAGGGGAGTTATTTTTAACTCCCTTCTTAACTTAACCTTTAAGACAGAAATTTTCATACCCGCATTTGCTGCATTTTTTTGGATTCATTTTCACGTTCGGAAGCTTTTTATTTTCAGTAATTTCTTTAACTTCTCTTATTACTTCAAACAACCCTTTTCTTAAGTTCACATCCATCACAACAGGTCTTTTTTCATCAATTTTTTCATAATATACAAAGCCAACAAAAACTTCGGTTTCGAATTCCTCTTCAAGAAGTATTGCATGAGCTACTAATTCTATGGCATCCTGGTCCCAAACACCTTTTAGAGGAGGGTTTGAACTTTTAATGATCACTGGATAATATTTGCCGTCAATTATTTCTATTTTATCACATATTCCAATCAATTCCAGTTTTTGGTCTTTTAATAAATAGGAATACATGCAGTTTGGAAAAAACATGTCGGTAATGGCAAAGGCATCTTTTTGGTACATATTCATGGCCTGTTTTATTTTTAAAGCTGTTAATTTTATATTAAAATAAGTATTGTCGATTATTTCATTGACTTGGTCGGAGGTCATGTCCAGATTCATTGATATTATCGCATCGGCATTGCTTTTTATGAATGTGTCGATATTTTCAGATAATTCTTTTTCGATTTCGGATAGTTCCATTTCCTTTTTAATTTTGCGCAAATTTTTCTGAATCAAGTCCTGAATGTCGATTTTGAGTTTTTTAATCTCGATAGCTAATTGGTAATTGTTCTCTTCCTCTTTATCTACGTATGTTTGGATGTATAGGTTTCTTGGACAGAACATATGTGTTTTAATTGTTGATATATTTATCATTTTTATAACCTCTAAAATTGTGTAATATTATTTTAAATTTAATAATATAAATATTTAGAAGTAATAAATGTCTTAAATTCTTTAAAATTAAATAAAAAAAGATAATAGCTAATATTTTAGCTATTTTGAGTAAATTTTATGTTCGTAGTAATTTTTATTACGTGCAGGCAGTAGTGCAATAATACATGGAACCACTATCACCACAATTGTTAATATTAACATTACGATTGAACTTAGGGTATCTGCTTCATTAATGGTTGAAACCACTCCCTGTATCCAAAGACCTAGGATACAAATAGGTAAAATGTATTTGATGACTATTTTCCAAGTTTTCCCTACTTTAATTGTTGAATGAGCATTCAAGGTCTCGATTAAATCATCAAATTTGTAAATCCAACCAAATACTATACATTCAAGAAGTACTGCAAATAATAATGCGAAGTTATTTAAAAATGCATCGAAGATTCCTAAAATTGTACTTCCAATGCCTGTTGTAAAAATAATTGAAATACAAAATCCAATAATGCAAACTACGGTTGCGGTTTTTTTACGTTCGATAAGGAACTTTTCAGAAATTGAATAACATACTCCTTCAAGTAGTGCAATAACGGATGTGATTCCTGCAAATAAGATGCATAAAAAGAACAAAGGTCCAATTACATATGCTGCAGGTCCCATTGTATTGAATACTTGTGGGAATACTACAAATGCAAGTCCTGTTCCGGATGTTACAAGTTCATTAAATGGAATTCCGCTTGTCACGGTCATGAATCCTAAAATGGAAAAAATTCCAATTGAGTTAAACACTTCAAAACCGGAGTTTGAAAATGCTACGATTATTGCGTTATCTACTAATTTTGAACCATCAGGCAGATAACTTGCATATGTCATTGCAATTGCCATTCCTAAACTTAGGGAAAATACGATTTGTCCGAATGCTGCTAACCATACATCTAAATTGCCCAACGCCGACCAATCTGGTGTGAAAATTTGTGTATAACCTGCTGATGCACCTGGTAAAGTTAATGAGAATGCAACAATAACTACAACAATTCCACAAAGTATAGGTAATAAAATTTTACTTACATTACCTATTCCATCATTCAAATCTCTTTTGATGATAAACCATGCTATAAACCAAATGGCAAATACTGAAGCAAGGACAACTGGTACGATAGTAAAAAATCCGGATATTGAATCTGTAGAGTGTAATACTGAATTAGTAAAGTATAGGTCAGGGTTTGATCCCCATGCTTTTGTAAAACTTAGGAATATATAGATTAAATCCCATCCGACAACACAAACGTAATAGGTCGTAATTAAGAATACAACAATCAGTATAAACCATGCTACAGGTTCTAATTTTTCATTAATTGAATATAATATTCTTGCAATTGATCTTTTGAACTTGAATCCGACGGCATACTCCACTAAAACAAATGAAATTCCTAAAAGAAATATTGAAACGATGTATGGAATCATAAATGATCCTCCACCGTTGGAGTATAAAACATTTGGGAAACGCCATATGTTTCCAAGACCGACAGCAGAACTAATCATTGCCATCATAAATGCAAGATTACTATTCCATTCTGATTTTTTCTGTTCTGTCATATAATCACATTAAATTTAATACTATTATTTAGGTATTTGAAGTTTATATATTATTGTATTAAATTTGTTTAACTTGTGTTATTTTTTCTTAAAATAATTTGAATAGATTTATATTTGTTATTTTTCTTAAATGAATAATATTTCTAATGTAAAATGGTGAAAAGTTAATAATATGTGTCCTAAATTTTTAGTGTTTGTTTAAAAAATTTGACAATTATCTTTTTTTGGAGGATACTCTTTATTAGTATTGTTTCTTGTTTTTAAAGAATAATCTCAGTAAAGTTTATATATCTGTTTTTCTCTAAGCAATTTTACTTAATGGATTTAATAAGCTTTAAACACGATTTGATGCATAATGTAATTTTAAATTAGCCTCTAATGTAAAAATGGAGGTGATAAGTAGGATGTTTGAATTAACTAATACTTATTCATTATGCATCCCCATTTCATTTGAATTGAATGATGTCTCCGGTCATACAACTAATTTGAGTGAGGTAAGGATTGTGGAGATAATTATGCTCTTGCTGGTGACATATTATCCAAATATTATTACTATATTTGAGATAAATATAGACATTAATTGACTATTTTTTTGAGAATTCTATTTTTTGTTTTCTATTTGAATTGTTATTCTGCATTGGGTGTTGACATTCACATCACCCTTTTTCAAATCCACTTTGATTTTTTTGGTTTAAAGAATTACAATCCTAGAAATATTATTTAAGCTGGACTTTCCTTAAGCTTCAAATACTCATCAATTGCTTCACGGGTAGTTCCGACAACAATGCGGTAATGTGAAAATTCACCATTTATAATGACCTTTTCCACTTTGCCTTTAGCAATTACATGCTCACCGTCAATAACTTCGCCGGCATAGGTGTGTGTAAATGAAACAACTTCAGTCAATGGGAAATCAACGCCGTCAAGAACTTCAACATTTTCAATTGTATAAAGTGAAGGATTGTCGAATGCTCCAAGTGCGCTTACGATATCACATTCGATTTTTGCTATTCCCTGAGGCTCATATACTGTATCTCCCCAAACACCTTCAATTTCATCATAATCCTTGGTTGCTAGAATGTCAAATAAAGTTCCGTTGATTGTTCCTCTGTTTGCTTTTCTGTTTTCATACCATCTGAATTCCTCTTTTGTAAGGCTTTCGTCAAACATTCTTTTATCATAAACAAAATCCCAGTAATCGTTGGTGATTCCTTCAACGGTAATGTGCTTGTCGACTTCTTCGATGTATACTTCTTTTCCACGGTGTTCTTTAAAAGTGGCGATTGCTCTTCTGTGATTGTCAAGGCCATATACGACAAAGTCCAGGTCGCTTACATCACTTTTTTGAAGGCCGGGTAGGATTGAACCTGAAATTCCCAGATGGTCATATGGAATGTCTGCCATGAAATGGAAAAAGTCGGCAACATCCATTAATTTTGCAATCAATTCAGGATTTTTAACTTTTCCTCCTTCATCAAAAGTCTTTTTAAGGCCTAAAAGCCTTTCTTCAGGTTTTATTATTTTTTCAACCTTTTCCAATGGAACTCCCATCATTTCAACATTGGTAACTTCTGAAAAATACAAATAATCAGGATAGTTTTCACGTAAATATGAGTATGCTTCTTCTGATCCTACTTTTCTATAACGTTTACCGTCTTTTTCACGGTCTCCTTTAGGATCTGGAACATATCTTAAAAATGAAATGACTCGGTTTTCTGGATGGATGTAATTGGTGGATGCGAAATACAAATCATCGCTTGTGTAAATGAAATCTCTTGTTCTTACTTGTTTCATAATTTTTACTCCTAGTTTTAATTTTTAATTTTAATTAATTAAAATTTTACTAATATTGACGAGTTTGTTTAGTTCGTTATATGGATATTATCTGTTCAAATTAAGTTTAGGTATTATGAATCTGTAATGGATGGAATTTTTTTTTAACATTCTATTTATATATTTTAAATTATATATCTATCAAATGAATAATTTAATAATTTTTTTAGATTTTCATAAATTAAATCGAAATCTTAATTGTTTGATAGATATTTGGATTCCAAGAAATCCTTCAAAGTATTTGCTTATTTTACGAGTGATTGATATCCAATTTTCATTATTCTCAGAATTTTATCAATAAATTCATAGACTTTAACTAAAAAATTTTTTGTCCAAAACTATATTTTGTTGATTTTTCCTGATTTTTTGATGTTTGTCTAAATAGTGTAGAGATTTTCCTAAGTTATTTAAGATATGATTTAAAATAGTTGAAGTAAGAATATGTTTTAAATTTTTTCTAGAGAAAATATTCACTTCAACCAGTTCTTAATTTCTTATACAATATAGCACAGGCTGTAGATACGATTAAAATTAATATTGAAAATATGGCACATGTCAAATCGGTAAATAGAATATCTTTAAAGATATAAGCTAAACCTATTATTGTTAAAGGTATGAAAAATGATTGTCCAATATAAATTCTATTGATGTTGCTGCTTAATGTTGAAAATACCTTATTGATTCTATCCGGCAAATATTTAGCCAAATAATAGCAAAGCCCCATAACTCCATGAATATAGATTATACACAATATTGCGTCCAATGTTGTCATGTAATAATACAGTACTCCTCTGCCGGAAAATAATTCTTTTCCCCATAATGTTGGAGATAGTCCGAAATATATTATAACCAATATAATAAAAATTGGCCAGTATTTAAAGAATTGTGCTTTGTTTTTAACTCTGATGAAATATTGTCCCCATATTAATCCTGAAATTGGAAAAATAAACCAGTTAAATAATGGAAATGCTGTATATTCTGTAGTGGTTCCAATGAAATAACCAATGAATATATTTAAAACTGGTGTGCCGAAATCAACACATCTCAAGAGGCTACCAATTAAAGACATTGCCAATGCTATGATAATCAGCCATTTGTTTGAAAGTTCAAATTTCTTAAGAATGCCTATTAAAACGAAAGACAAACCTGCAAATATTAAAACCCCACAAAAAAAGAATATTAATCCGCCATGGATATGGTAAAGATCCCACCTGCCCAATAGTGAACCGCTTGTAAAGTAAGGTAAAACATATTCAAATAAATTCACTAAAATGCCTGTAAGATATAAAATGCATCCTCTTTTAATCATGGTGTCCCATTGGCTATGCCTTGAATAGACAATACCTACTCCCATACAAAACATGAAAATTGGAGCCGGACAAGGTCCTCCTAAAACATCTGCAAAAAGAATATTATATATAAAACTAGTTGAATGATTAAAATCCCCAACCAATATCAGGAAATTAATAAAAACCATAAAAATAATTGAAAGGCCTTTTGCTATATCAAGTTCCATTTGCCTACCTGTGTTCACCTTTTCATCTGAAAACAAATCCTTAATACTCATAATTTTATGTTATATATTTAATAATATTTAACTGTGTGATAGGTAGTGAAAAAATTATTGTTTGATATAATTATGAATAATTATTATTGGATGTTGGAGATGTAAAATGATAAGTATCTAAACATTTTTTATATATTTTGTATGATTTTATTCGTAATGTTTTGATTTTTTTAGGATATGTCTTTATGAACTGGTCTTTAAAAGCCGATTTCTAAAAATTTTTTAAAATCTTAAAAAGAAGCAAATATTACTTTATTTAAAAAAAGGGTTTTAATTTAAGAATTGTGTGAACAGAAATGGTGCAGACCAAAAAGACAATTGGCAGACTGGTGTCTAGTTGATATTTGCAAAAAATCATATGATTTTTTTAAATTGATTTTACGATTAATAATATTGTTATTGTTTTTTTTAAAAACTAATTTTAATTAATTCAAAAATCAGTTATTTTATTTTTCATTCATATTTGCACAAATTTATTTTTTGAAATCTATATACAAAATTGACCAAATATGATTATTTATATATTAATATGATGTTGTATATAATGCGATACTTTTTTTAATACCTTTAACTAAATATTAATAGGTAATTTAATAATTGTAGGTTTTTATCATGGATATTACTCACAAGCATATTGATGAAATTTTTGAATATGATGGTAGCCAAATTAATCCTTCATGGGCTTTTCAAGAATTCGGAATATATGGATCATCAATTGTAACTTGGATTGGTCCTGTAAATATTACTCCGGATAATTTAAAGGATTTTGCTGATGTGGGTCTTGAAATCAAATCTAATTATATGGTCAATTTTATTTGTGAGTTCTTTGACCAACAACCCCCGAATATGAGGGTTGCTTATTTAAGACAAAGATTATTGGTGATGATTTTTAGAGAAATCTTAACTGAATATGGAATTCAAACAAAAAGGGAAGGTGATGATATATTTGTTGATGGTGGAAAACTCTCTATCTCAATAGCAAGCATTTCCTTAAGCTCTGCAAAAATACACTTTGCCCTTAACTTGGAGGATAAAGGAACTCCAAGTGATGTTGAAACAATTGGTCTTTATGATATTAAAGTTAATGGTGAACAAGTATTCAATCAAAATAATTTATTGGATTTAATTAATAAAACTGTAAAAAATTTTATTAATGAATTAAAAACAATTGAAAACGATATAAGTAAAACTAAGGTGTTAGGATGAAAATTTTAATAAATGGTATTCAATCAAATTTAAGATTTTCTTCTGCCCATGTAATTCCGGGCCATGAATCCTGCGGATTTATTCATGGTCATTCATATTTTGTTGATATTGAAATTGAAGGTGAAAGGGCAGGAAAATTCGAGTTTGTAGTTGATTTTAAAGATGTTAAAGATTATACTAAGGCAATTTGTGACGAACTGGACCACAGATTGTTGATTCCTGTTTACAATGATTTGATAGAATTTAAGGAATTTGATAAGAATAAAGATTCAATTTTTGATTTAAAAGAACAAAATTCTGTTAGATTTAAAATAGATGGTAAAGGTTATTCTGTTCCTGCAGTTGACTGTGTATTTTTACCATTGCCCTATACTTCAGCTGAAGAATTGTCTAAATTTTTTGCAGAAACTTTGGCTAAAAAATTATCCGAAACTTATGACAATTTGGAATACGTTTCAGTTTGTGTAAATGAAGGAATCGGTCAGGGAGCGATGTACAGGAAAGATTTATGATGAAAGCTCCAATTATTGAGATTTTTTCATCCTTTCAGGGTGAAGGATTATTGATAGGTGAAAGACAAATATTTGTTAGATTTGCGGGATGCAATCTAAACTGCAATTATTGCGACACCAATGATAGTAAATCTGAAAAATCAGGTAGGTTAATGACACCTCAGAGTGTAACTGATGAAATAAATAAATTATTAACTCCTGATTGCAGAAGCATTTCATTTACTGGAGGTGAACCTAGTCTGTATCCAGACTTCATTAATGAAGTTTCAAAATTAACGGATTTGAAGATAATGCTTGAAACTAACGGTACTTTGCCGGATAATATTGATTCAATCGAAAAATTGGACATGGTTTCATTGGATATTAAATTGCCTGAGCATTTTGATGGTGATTTTGATGATGAAATTTTTTTCAATGAAATTAAATCACTAAATTTATTAATGGCGAAGTCTAAAAATGTATATTGTAAAGTAGTTATATTGCCTTCAACAAAAATAAAATCATTTAAAGAGGTAATCAAAAAATTATCCGATAATATTTCAAGCAAAAGTGATCTTCAAATAATTATCCAACCTTCTAGTCCATTAAACGAATGGAAGGACCTTAATTTTAAATTATTTGAGTTTTCAGAGATTGTTGGGCAATATTTTGAAGTTTCCACCATCCCTCAAATTCATAAAATTCTGGATATTGAGTAATTTTGTTTTTAATTGTGTGATTTTATTTTTAAAAAGTGATATAATTATAGTAGAGGTGTGAAAATGAAAGATAAAACATCCATTAACAGAAAATCAAACACAGGCGCAATCGAACGTGAAACTAAAGTTCATGATAAAGAAGGAGACATCATGGCTATTGCATCAAGAGATGTAATTTCTATTCCTCCTTCAAAAAGTATCAAAGATACTGCTAAAGTAATGATGGAACATGAATTTAGAAGATTACCAATTACCGACCCTGGTTCTGGTAAAGTGTTAGGTATTGTAACAGTAATGGATATATTAGACTTCTTTGGTGGAGGAAGTAAATTTAACATTATTGAGAAAAAATATGAAGACAACTTCTTAGCAGCTATCAATGAACCTGTAAGAGAAATCATGACTCGTGACGTAGTTTCATTATCTAAAAAAGCTTCAATTGGCGAAACTATTGAAACAATGTTATCTAATCAGTTAGGTGCTATTCCTCTTGTTGATGGTGATGATAAACTTGTCGGTATTGTAACTGAAAGGGATATTGCATTATCCTTGGCTGGTGTGGCTTCTAGAGAAACCGCACAGGATTACATGAGTACTAAAGTATTCACTACCACTCCTGGAACTCCTCTTGAAAGTGCATGTAAAATCATGGTAAGAAACGGTTTAAGAAGAATTCCGGTTGTCGGTGGAGAAGCTGATATATCTAAAGCAGCTAAAAAATTATTAGGTATTATTACTTCTACCGACATTATTAGATTCTTAAATGCAAAAGAATTATTCGATAATTTAAATTCCAATTTGGCTACTGATGTTTTAGAAACAGTAATTTCAGAAATAATGGTCACTGAACCAATCACAATTGAACCAAACATGACTATTGGTGAATTGTGTGAATTATTCGCTGAAAAGAATATTGGTGGTGTTCCAGTAGTTAAAGATGATAAAGTAATGGGAATTATCACTGAAAGAGACATTTTAAGAGCAGTTAAAAGATATTAAACATTTTAAAGGAGATGATAATATGCAAATTAAGAATTTGATGTCTGAGGATATAATTACTATAGATAAAGATCAAAATCTTTCTGATGCATTAAAATTATTACGTAAACATAATGTATCTCGTTTACCTGTAACCAATAACAAGCAATTAGTAGGTATTATCTCAGAAAGAGACATCGCTAATAAACTTGGTTCATCAAAATATGAGAGTATGCCTGCATCAAGACTTCATATTTCATCTGTAATGGTTAAAGATGTTATTACAGTTCCTCAAACAATGCAATTGGATGAAGTAGCAAGAATAATGTTGGATAAAGGTATTGGTTCTGTTCCAGTTACGGATGAAGATAAAATGGTTGGAATAGTATCAAAAGCAGACTTTGTTACCCTTGCCGTTGGAATTGCATTTGATAAGATTACTGTAAAAGAAATAATGTCTAAAGAGTTAACAGTTGTATCTCCAACTGAAAGAATTGTTCATGCAAGAAGACAAATGCTTGAAACTAATGTTGGAAGGTTACCTGTTGTAGATGATGATGCACTTGTTGGAATGATTACATCTAAAGATTTAATGAGAGCTTTCATTGACTTTAGGAAAAAAGTTCCGGAAAAATATCAGAAATCTCAAATTAAAGAACTTTTAGTTGAAGACATAATGTCTATAAATCCAACTTTTGTCTCAAAAGACATGTCTATAACTGAAGTATCCAACATCATCATGGAAACTGGATTCAATGGTTTGCCAGTTGTTGAAAATGATGAAGTTGTTGGAATAATTACACAAACCGATATTTTAAGACTAATTGAAAAATTAGAATCTTAAATATCTTTTTTTTATTTTTTTTGGAGGGGTTCTTATTTCTTTAATCTCATTTTTAGGACCTGAAGGAACATTCACTCATGAGGCAGCAAGCAACTTTGGTGATGAATTAATTCCGTTTTGTACTATTCCTGCAGTAATGGAAAGTGTGCATTCTGATGAATGCTCATATGGTGTTGTACCTATAGAAAATTCTATTGAAGGGCCTGTTGGAATTACTTTAGATCAATTAGCCCATAAATATGATTTAAAAATATTTAATGAGATTGTCATTCCAATCAATCAGAATCTGGTGGTCAATCCAGGTACTAAAATGGAAGATATTGAAGATGTGTACTCTCATGCTCAAGCCATAGCGCAATGTCAAGAATATATTAGAAATCATAAGATTCAACCTCATTATGAGGTTAGCACTGCAAGGGCTGCCAAAAGCATTGTTGGTGATAAATCTAAAGCGGCAATCAGCAATGCAAAGGTTGTGGAATTATATGGTTTGGAAATTTTGGAATCCAATATTCAGGACATGGACAATAATGAAACCCGATTTGTAGTTCTTTCAAAAGAATATCATGAAATGACTGGAAAAGACAAAACTTCAATCATTTTTTCAATTTATGAAGATCGCCCTGGTGGTCTGTATAATATTTTAGGCATTTTTCAAAAGAACAATATTAATCTAACTAAAATCGAATCAAGACCATCTAAAGAAGGTTTGGGCAAATATTTATTTTTTGTGGACTTTAATGGTCATATTGATGATGTTTTGGTTCAGGATATTTTAAATGAAATCAAAGAAAATACTTATTTTTTCAAAGTTTTAGGTTCTTACCCTGAATTTTAGGTAAACTTATAAATTAATATGGATATATATTATAATGTTATAATGTTCGAGGAGGGTAGGAATGTCAGATGATAGAGATAGACTTCTTAATATTATGAGCAGTTTGGAAAATGATTATAGATCTGGTAAAATCTCTGCTGAGAAATATAGTTATTTTCGTTCTAAATATGAAGATAAATTAAATTCTATTGATGCTCAAGCAGCTACAAGAAGAATTAGATCTATGCAGGGAAAATCTGCTGATAATTCAAAAAATAAAAAAAGAAGTAGAAAACCTACCAATAATAAAAAGAAAGAAGAGCAGGATTTAGTTCAAAAATATATTATTAATCCCAAAAAAGGCGATGCAAAGTATAATCGTAGAGAAAAATCTTCTATGGATAGTGGAACTTTTAAATTATTGTTATTGTTAATATTGGTTGTAGGTTTCACTGCAGGTGTTGCTTACGGTGTTTTTAATTTTGATTTTGATTCAGTATCTCAAGCTAATGCAACTGGTGTTGTTAAAGATACAGCATTCCTCGAAATAAATAAAACAACTCCAACAACTCAGTCAACTTCCTATTCTAACTACAGTTCTTCTAATTCAGGTTCTGGTTATTCATCATCTAGTTCTGTTGAAACTACTTCGGATTCGTCTTCAAGTAGTTATTCCAGTTCTGATTCTGGTGCTTATTCGCCAAGTAGTTCAAGTGATAGTTCCAGTAGTTCACAGTCTGGTAGTAGTTATGACAGTGGTTCACAGTCTAGTAGTTCTTCAAGTTCCCAATCTGGAGGTAGTGGGAATTAATTCTCAGTAAGGTGATAGTATGGATGGTAGATTAATTAAGGGAAGTATTATGATTCTTTTATTGATGTTAGTTTTCGTATCAGCTGCTTGTGTTAGTGCAGAATCCAATGATACAACTGTTTTAACATTATCTAAATCAGGAATTACTATAAATTATCCTTCTAATTGGGGTTATTCTGATGCTCTTTCATCATATTCAATTATGGCTATTTCAAAAGCAGATTCTGTTGATTCATTTGGTGTAGGTCAAGTTAATATTAACATTGAAAAGAAACCGGTTGAAGGGGATTTCGCTACATTTGTAAATAGTACTTATGAACCTATGAAATACAACAACGATTATGATCTGGTGTCATCAGGTTCCACAACTATTGCAGGCAATGATGCTTTGGAATACATTTACACTTCTAATGAGAACGGCGTTCAAAAACAACATAAGGCTGTTTGGTTTGAAAAAGGTGGACAAGCTTATGTTTTACTTTATAGTGCTCCTTTAGATAAATTCGAATCAAATTTATATGTATTTGATTATATCGTATCTGATATTCGAATTACATAATTTCTTTTTTTAGGGTGTTTTTATGATTATATTGTGTGTTACTGGTAGTATTGCAGCTACCGAGTCTATTAAATTAGCCAGGGAATTTAGAAGGAATGATGTGGATGTTAAATGTTTTATGAGTGATGCCGCTTGTGAAATTATTCATCCTAATGCAATGGAATTTGCAACCGGCAATAGTGTTGTAACTAAATTAACCGGAAGTATAGAACATGTCAAATATTCTCAAGAGGATTTAATTTTGGTTGCACCGGCTACTGCTAATACTATTTCCAAATTTGCCCATAAGATTGCTGACAATCCAATTTCAACTTTATTAATTACTGCCCAGGGTCATGACACTCCCATTATTTTTGTTCCGTCAATGCATGATTCAATGTATAGGTCCATTAAAGAAAATATCGATAAAATTAAAGATGAAGGGTCAGCTATTTTCATTAAACCTAGGATGGATGAAGGAAAGGCAAAATTTCCATCAAAAGAAGATATTGTTCTTGAATCATTAAGGACTATAAATTTAAATAAAAAGGATTGATATCATCAAAGGAAAGAATATTTTAATAAGTATGGGTGGTACATATGAGCCCATTGATTCTGTTAGAGGCATTACCAATAAATCTTCTGGAAAAATGGGTTTGGAACTGGCTAAACAGGCGTATATTCGTGGGACTAATTTGACTTTGGTTGTAGCTAATGTTTCTGTCAGCATCCCTTCTGTTTTTGATGTTATAAATGTTGAAACAGGCGAAGAGATGATGGATGTAATTTTAGATTTGATTCCTGATTTTGACATTTTTATTTCTACAGCTGCGGTTTCTGATTTTAAATTTAAAAAACGTTCTGATAAAAAAATAGATTCAACTAAATCATTATCTATTGATTTGAAACCAACAACTA
Organism: uncultured Methanobrevibacter sp.; assembly: GCF_900314695.1. Lineage (NCBI taxonomy): Archaea > Methanobacteriati > Methanobacteriota > Methanobacteria > Methanobacteriales > Methanobacteriaceae > Methanobrevibacter > uncultured Methanobrevibacter sp. Next base: position 57,586 of record NZ_OMWD01000012.1, read on the forward strand.
AAATAATACGTCAGATTAAAAAAATCAATCCTGATATTTTTTTGGTTGGCTTTAAGGCTGAATTTAACATATCTCGTGATGAGATGATTAAATGTGCAAGAAAACAGATTTCTGATGCAGGAACTGATTTGGTAATAGCTAATGATATCTCTTCTGATGATTGCCATTTCGGATCTGATAAAAATGAAGTCCTGCTTGTTGATGATGAGGTTGTATCTGTTCCTCTAGCTTCAAAAAAGCAGATTGCAAAAATCATTTTTGATGAGATTTCTAAAAGATTATAGTTACATGTACGTGTATCTGTAAATAATATTATTTTTTTGATTGTATTTTTATATTTTTAAAATATTGATTAATTATTTTGATATGGTTTTTTGTAAACTATAATTTATTTAATCGTAATTTTAATATTTTTGCCATTATGTTTGGGGTTGGTTTTCGAAAATCACTTGAAAATTATTTTATTTCAAATTTCTTTTTTTCATGTTTGAAGTGCAAATCTATGTTGTTTTTGCAATGTTTTTTTCGTAGTTAAGGTAATATTAATTTTAATTTGAAAAGTTATTTGATTTAATTTTTTGATTAAAAATATAATTTTCTAAGCAAATTAGGGCATAGGTAAGTAATACTTTTTTAAATAAAATAAGCAAATTAATCTTTGAAAAAAAATTTTTTAAAAATAAGTATTTCAATAAAATAAGTTCATGCCTTTAGGCGTTAGTTAAATGGAGTGATTAATAGAGTGAATCAACCTAAAGGACGTTTCAATGAACTTTTATTTTATTTGCATTAGCATTTATTATATTTAATTTTATAGTATAAAAAGCTATCTGGGTAATACTTTTTGGTGATTTTTGTAGTATTTTTTTACTTTTCTCAGAGCTATTTTTTAGTGGATTATCACTCAAAAAGTGGGTGATTTTTTCAAAGATTTTTCTTGCATTGACAATGCATTATTGTCTTTTTTGTGGTGGTGTTGTTTTAAGTTTTGGTTATTTTTAAATAATTTATCTTAATATTTCTTTTTATATTGGGTGGATTTTGATTTGGGATTTAATGTGGTTTGGGTTTTGAATAGTTGTGTTGTTGCATCACTGATTATTTGTTATAGTTGATAAAATTTTTGAATGTTTTTCATCATCCAATTTTTAAGGTGTTGATATTAATTGAAGTATCAGAAGTATACTTTTTGGGTTATTGATTAATATTCTTTCTTTTTTTCCAACCCATAAAAAATTAAATTTATATGAACTTTTTGATTTTTATTTTGAATTAAAAAACTTATTATTTTTTCTTTAAATTTGATATGTGGGGTTAATTTTGGAATTAATTCTTATTTTGTTGGTATTATATATTTGTCTTTTTGTATGGTGAAAATAGTAATTTTTGTAAAATTTGAAAGACAATTGCTTGCTGCACTAGAAAAAAAGAAGAATATAGATGCGTGTTGCACCTACTTGATTTTAATTTTAATGTTTTTGGTTGCTTTTTTGTAGTAGTTGTTTCCTTTATATTTGATAACTGCTTTGTAAGTTCCTTTTTTAGTTATTTTGGTAATAAATGTTGCTTTGCCTTTGCTGTTGGTTTTGGCTGTGTATGTTTTACCTTTAACTTTTAATGTGACTTTTGCTTTTTTCATTGCTTTGTTTTTGCTGTTTTTTAGGGTTATTGTGTATTTTTTGGTTTTTGCAGTTCTTTTGAATGTTTTTGCTTTAGCGGTTATTTTTGTTTTTTCCTTGTTGATGGTAATTTTGACGGTTTTGCTTATTGGGTTGTAATTATTGTTTTCAATTTTAATTACCATGTTCTTTTTACCTGCTTTTGCGGTTTTTAGGATTTTTGCGGTTAATTTTATTGAAGTAACTCCATTTTTGATGGTGGCAGTTCCAATCTTTTTGCCGTTTAGTGTAAAGGTTACTTTAACGCCATTGTTTACATTTTTGAAGATAACTTTGTATGTTCTGCCGTAGTTGATGACATATGCTGCATTTTTTGCATTAATTGTAATGTCTTTTTTATTCACGGTGAAATTAACAGGAATTTGTGCTCTTGACATGTTATTGTCAATGTATGTAACATTTGCATTGTAAGTTCCGGCATTTAATTTAGGAATAACAAGTGTTGCGATTCCATCTTTTACATCTTCATCATATTCAACACCATTAACATTAACAACAACTTTACCTCCGTTCAATGGGGATATGGCACTGCTTTTTACCTGAACTTTAATGTTGACGTCAGTGCCGTAAACAACATCTTTAGCTTCAAGAATTTTCATGCTTATTGTATCGTTTACCAATGGAACATCACTTGTAACGTTATTTAAAGTTATTTTGGCACCTGGGTTGACATCAATGCAATTTTCACCATTGCTGATGAATTCAGAATTGCTGATTGCCATATCTCTTTCGGTTTTAATTGATTTACCTTCAGTTGCATTATTTTCAGTAAATTTAGTGTTGTTTATATTTGTTTCGCCGTCATTGTGTATTGCTCCACCATATGTTGCACTGTTTTGCTCAAAGATTGAATCAGTTATTGTCAAAGTACTGTTTAAAGTATCGATTGCTCCACCATATGTTGTTGCACTGTTGTTGTCAAATGTGCAGTCTATTATTTTGCAGTTGCTTGCATTGACTATTTCTATTGCGCCTCCTCTTCCTATTACGTGGTTGTTTTTAAATGTGGATTCTATTATTTTTCCTTCAGTTCCACTATCCCAAAATATGGCTCCGCCATAAGATGCATTACCGTTAATGAAATTGATATTTTTCAGGGTGACATTGTTTGCGGTAATATTGAATATTCTTGCAAGTCCTGCTCCGTCGATGGTGTGTCCTTTCCCGTCAATTGTGAAATTGTCTTTGGCGATGACAATTCCATTTATAAATTCCGCATCGATATCTGTATATGCATAATCATTTGTTAATTCAAGATAATTTTCGTGGTTTTCGATTTGATGGGAAAGCATTGTGAATGTTTCATTGTTAAGCACTGTGAACGCTTTGATGCATGCTACCTGTAAGGCGTTTTCTTCCTCGTTATTCCAGTTATAATCATAGAGGTCAGTCCAGTTTGCACTGTCAAAGCTTATAAATGATGTGTTTTCGCTGTAAAATTTATTGACATACAGTCTCCCTTCACAGATAGGGACGCTGGCATTCTTGTGATTGATTTGGAATTCTATTTCAAAAACATCACCAATTTCCAATGGGATGACCTTTCCAAGTTCAATTGTCCAATATCCTGATTTTGAAAATCCTGATTTACTTAATTTTAAAGCATTGTTGACATAAACTGATAAATTCCAAAAGCTATCTTCCTTGAAATATGTGGATGCTCCTGCTAAAAGTTCATTGTTGGTTGCATTGAATCTGTTTTTATACCATACTGTATCATTTGGGGTATTGATGAAATCAGTTTGTGCCTGATCGTACTGATAATTTTTCTCGTATTTTATTGTACTGTTGAATATGATTACGGATGTGCCTAAAAAGTCTAATTTTGAAGGGCAGGAGGTATCATAATATGAAACATAGAAATAACCGTCTTCTCCCCACTCAGAGCCCCAACTGTTTTTACAAATCCATGCGCCCAGTCCTGGAGCATTAGGTATTTCCATTGTGTCATTCCAACCTACAATAACAATTTCATGATTGGAATAAATGGATTCATTGTAATACTGCTTAATAGAATTTGTTGAATAGATAGCGGATACTACTCCTCCATATTTCATTATCGCTTTTTTGATTTCATCATTATCTGTGAAGTTATCTCTTTTAATGTTTAAAATATTCTGGACGTGCAATACACTATCAAACAAATTTGAATATCGACTAATCTCTATATACGGATCATCCTCTTCCAAAACGGGACCTAACCAGCTTACAAGGTAACCTATGTGTGTATATGGAAATCCTCCATAATTTGGTTCATAAATCCAGCCGAATGGTGATGTGTTACTTGCAATGTTTTTCATGTTGTTTTCTGAAAGGTCCAGTAATAAATTATGTGATTTTAAAACATTTGACTCCAATCCTCCAATTGCTGCAAAAGCCCAGCAGTTACCCTCATCCATCTGGTCCTTAACGGAAGTGGTCTGATTTAAGTCAGCTAAATTGTAATACTGAGGGATGTAATCAGCATCAGTATAATTGCCTATGAAAAATGTGTAATTTCTGCTGATAATTATTAGATTATCCATATCATATGAAATGTAATTGACATATATGGTTTTATTTTCTTTCGCTGAATTATTCTCATAATTATTTTTTGAAAAATCTTGAGTTGATTTGGAAACGATATAAATTGCACTGCCATAACCGCTGGCATTATTGTTCTTGAAGGTATTGTTTTCAATCAGCACGTTATGCATGTCTGTTAGATATATTGCAGATCCAAAATTACCAGTATTTGAGGAGATTAGTGAGTTTATTAACTTTAAGTTACCTTTCTGGTGGAAATAAGATCCAATTAGGCTTGATGAATTTGTTATAGTCAGATTATTGAATGTTGAATCACAATTGCTAATGAATATTCCTGCTCCATATTTTGATTTAGCATTAACTATTGATAAATTAAATCCATTGAATGAATCTGAATCACTACAGTATATTGCTCCGCCTTTTGATGTTGAAGAGCAATTGATAAACTCAGTTGAGGTGATGTTTATTTGAGACGGATCCTTGAATAAATTTTCAAATAATATTGCCCCTCCCTTATCGGCTTGGGAATTATAAAATTTACAATCGTTGATATTGATGTTTCCACAGGAGATATAAATGGATCCTCCAGTTTGCTTTGCTTTTGAATCATAAAAGGTACAATTGTCAACAGTGAAATTTAAAAGGTCGTAAGTTGTATAATATATTGCTCCGCCCCTTTTTCCGGCAGAATTGTTTATAAATTCACAATTGGATATGTAAAGATTCCCCCTATTTGTATAGACGGACCCATAACTAGTTGTGCCCGTATTGTTAATGAATTCACAACCGTCAATTGAAATGTCGCCCCTATTTGCACGAATACACGGGGTGCTTTTTGCGGTATTGTTCACGAATTTGGAATCGGTTATATTGATTGATGATCTTTCGCATGTCACTACTCCTGAAGGAGATCCCACTTTGTTGTTGATAAATTCGCAGTTGGAAATGTTGAGGTTTGATTTTTCGGCATAAATTATTCCATAAGTTATATATTCATCTGATTTGGCATTTTCGTTGTCAATGATTTTTGAGTCTTTAATATTCACTGTGCTGTAATATACTTCTAAGATGCCTGCATCTAAAATGGTGTTATTGTAAAATGTACAATTCACCAGATTTATATTGCTGCTGCCACTATAGTCGTTGTAAATCATTCCAGTTGGGAAGTCTTCAGAATACTTATATTTGAAATCTTTGAAAATGACATTCGATGAGGTCAGGTTTTTGGGAGCGTAGATTTTGATGTTTTTCAAGGTAAGATTGTTGAATGATACAAATTCGGTTATATTGATAGTACTTCCGTTACCGTTGATAATAGTTTTTGATGTGTCTTCACCAATAAATGTAATGTTTCGGTGTTCATATTCCTGTTTGTAGTCATATTCTCCATTTTTTAAGTAAATGCTTGAATCATTTTTAAGGTCATCGTCTGTCAATTCTTTATGTGGACTGTCAACAGATAAAATGTCAACATTTTCATTTAGAGGATTATTGTTAGAAATTGTATTTCCTATATCTATTTCAATTAAATCAGTATTATTATCGCTTGCACTTGTCGCAGGGATAATAAACAATAAGAATATTAGAATTATTATAATAAAATATTTATTTTTTAACATAATTCATTTCCCTTAATGTTATGTAGTCATTATTAATATTTTTAGCTCGTTGTCAAGTGATTTTCTGTTGTTTTTACTTAAAAATTTTTTTCAACTAAAAATGCAATATGGTCTTTTTCGTATGGTTCCAATTTTACTTTTTCAATGACCTTAAAACCTTTTTCTTTCAATTTCTTCTCTTGTTCCTTAAAAATCTTTTTAGGTTTTTGCACTACATCAATACTTCTGGCTTTAATCATTAAAAGGCCAACACCATCATCCTTTGCAAATAAATTCATATTCTTCATAAATAATTCGCTTTGTGTTGGTTGGGCAACATCACAGTATACCAAGTCACTTTTTTCAACTAAGTTCATATATCCTTTGGGTTTGGTTGCATCACCTAAAATTGGGGCAATATTGAGTCTCTGATGTGAAAGCCGAACTAATTTTTTAGCTGTTGTTGGTGAAAATTCAACTGCATACACTCTTCCATTGATTACGATATCCGAAATATGTGAAACTGTTGTTCCAGTTGATGCACCTAAGTATAGAACTTTTGAAGTGTCTAAAAGCTCCAGATTTTCCAATCCATTTAAAAGAGCAGCTGCTAATTTTGAACGTCTTGGATTCCATAATCTATATTCTTCATCTTCTTTGATTAATTCTTCACCATAAACTGAAATTCCAGGATTCAAATTCTTTGTTGCAACATTCCCATCTTTAAAATAAACTTTCATAATCTATCTCCTTTTCTTTCTTTTTTTACCTTTTCGCTTCTTATTTTTTGATTTGCCCTTTTCTTCTTTTCTTTTTTTAGTAGTTTTTGTCGGAAATGGATTATTCTTTTCAATTTCTTCTGCTTTTTGGATAAAATCTTCAAAAGAATTTTCGTCAAAAGTTTTGGTGAAAACATCTCTTCTAACAGCTAAAGAAATTTTACCTGCGAGCATACGGGCAATTTTTCCGCGATTCCACCATTTTGCACCTCTTACTTGAGGATGTTGGTAAATCAAACCATATTTTGGAGGTCTATCTCCACTTTTCAGGTGTCTAAATAATGCTTTTTCAGCACCCATTATCTGAACGGTACTTGATGGATATGTTGCAAGACGTTTAAGTCCTCCTGCATGGGAAATCAACTTGGCACCAAGTGATGATCCAACGATTAATTTCAAATTAGGTGCAATAGTGTCCATTTTAATGTCAATGTAGTCTTCAATTTCTTTTCTTGTCTTTTGAAGTTCAAAAATGGAATTTGCATATTTGTTCATTATTTCCAAGTCCTGGGGATTAATGTCGTCTTCCAAATCCATGACATTGATCGGGAATGCATCCGGCTTGGCTTCCATAATTTTTTCTTTGGATTTATTTTGTGATATTAATTTGATGTAAGTTTCATTATTTTTAATGACATCCATTTCGGGAAAATATAATGCATACCATTCCCTAATGCGTTCAATTAATTTAGAAATGCTTTCATCTATTTCATCAATGGAATTAATGGCTTGAATCAGATGTTTGTCCTCGCTGGCTGATTCCTTTTTAATTTTATAAATGGCCAATCTTTGATAAATTTCACTGATTTCTTCATTATTCAAATTGAATTTTTCAAAATTATTTCTTAAATATTCTCCAGCTTGATTTGGGGTTTGGATAATTATTTTTTCATTGGAATAATCTGATAATCGTTTATTTGATTCGATAATGATTTCATTGTAGTTTTTTGAAACTTCTTCAATTATTTCCATTTCTTCAGCAACAATCTTTTTATCATCAATATCAATTAATCTGGTGACTATTTCATCTTCTTGAAATAATTTTTCACTAATCAATTCATTTTCATTGTTAAATGCATAAAATCCTTTAACACTGTAAGTAATATAACATTCCATAAGATAAATTATTCATTTTATTTTTAATAAGTATTTTCAATTGATATTGTGATTTTTTTCATCTTAAGATATTGAATATCCAAGTATTTTTTTAGGATAAAATTTAAACTATTAAATGTATGTCACAAGAAAGTTTAGATGATTTAAAATATGAGTTGGAACTTAAAAATGCTGAAATAGACGAGTTGTCGATGGAGCTTGAAAGTAAAAATGAGGAAATCAACAAATTAAAATTATACTCTACCAAGCTTAAGTATGAAAAGAAAAACTTGGAAGACAAATTGGATACTAAAATTGACTATGATAAGGCAAGAATTAATGAATTGGATGATTTGGCCGAAAAAATTAAAGAAAAAGAATCTATTATTGACGATAAACAGGACCAGGTAAAATATTTAAGATCATTAATTGATGATTACAAGCAGCAGTTAAATGCAAATACTGAAAACCTGGAAGTCCAACTTAAAAAGATATCAAAAACTTATGAAGATTTATTGAAGCAAAAAGATGCGATAATTCAAAAACAGGATGAACAAATTGATAATTTAATTAAATCAAAAGAAGAAATCATAAAGTCCAATAAAACTAATGTTATCAGTTTAAAATTACAAAATGAGAAATATCAAGAAATCATTGATAAATTAACAAAAACTAATTAAATAATTAATTACAAAGATGATAGTATGTTAAAAACAGATATTTGTGGAGTGGAATTTAGAAATCCGTTAATGTTGGCTGCAGGCATTATGGGAAGTAATGCTTCATCCATGAATTGGATTTTAAAATCAGGTGCCGGTGGAGTCGTTACAAAATCTTTTTCTCTAAATCCTCATCCAGGTTATCCAAACCCAACAACTGTTGCGGTTGAGGGAGGCATTTTAAATGCAATTGGACTTTCAAATCCTGGTGTTGACAATTTTAAAGAGGAATTAAAAAGGATTGAAAGAAAAAACAATGTTGTTATCGCTTCTATATATGGAGCTACGCCGGATGAATTTTCTTCATTGGTAAGTGATGTTCAGGATTATGTTGACATGATTGAGCTGAATATTTCTTGTCCTCATGCAATGGAAGGTTTTGGCGCATCAATTGGTCAGGATTGTAATTTGAGCCATACAATTGTATCAGCCGCAAAAGATGCAAGTGATGTTCCGATTATAGCGAAATTAACACCAAACGTCACTGATATTACTGAAATTGCAAAAACTTGTGAGGATGCAGGTGCAGATGCAATATCTCTCATTAACACTTTGGGGCCTGGAATGAAAATCAATATTGATGTTGCCCGTCCGGTCTTGTTCCATAAATCTGGAGGAATGAGCGGTCGTGCAATTAAGCCTATTGCAATTAGTAATGTTTATTCAGTTTATGAAGCGGTAGATATTCCATTAATTGGTGTTGGTGGAATATATACTTTTGAAGATGTAGTTGAATTTATCTTTGCCGGTGCAAGGGCAGTGCAAATAGGAACTGCAATTATGGATGAAGGTGTTGAAGTATTTAACAAGATTAATCTCGGATTGGAGAAGTTTATGGATGAAAAAGGATATTCATCAATCGATGAGATGGTAGGTCTTGCACATAGGGAGTTGTAGAACATGATTAACGAACCGAAAATTGTTGAAATAACTGAAATTATTGAAGAAACTCCTACAATCAAAACTTTTAAGTTTAATTGGGATATGGATAAATTAGGATGCCCAAATCCAGGTGAATTTTTAATGGTTTGGAACTTCAAAAACGAAAAGCCAATGTCCATTTCTCAAATTAATAAGGATGAACTTGCAATTAGCGTTAAAAATATTGGAGAGTTCACTTCCCAATTGCACAATCTAAAAGTTGGCGATGAAATAGGTGTAAGGGGAAGTTATGGTAACGGTTTTGATAATTCATTTGAGGGCAAAAACATAGTGGCTATTGGTGGTGGAGTTGGTATGGCTCCAATAAATGCGATAGCTAGTGATTTAATCGAAAAGGAAAATAATGTTGATGTTATAGTTGCAGCCCAAACAAAAGATGAATTATTGTTTGCAGATTCTCTTGAAAAGGCAGGTGCAAATGTTCATCATTGTACTGATGATGGCAGTTTTGGATTTAAAGGATTTGCTACAGATTGCCTAAATGATTTGCTTAAAGATAGGATTTATGATTATGCATTTGTCTGTGGGCCTGAAATAATGATGAAAGGAATATTTGATATTCTTGAAGATGCATCAATACCTGGCCAGTATTCTCTTGAAAGATATATGAAATGTGCTCTTGGAGTATGTGGTCAATGCTGTGTTGACAGTGAAGGTTGGAGAATTTGTGTGGAAGGTCCTGTTTTTGAAAATGAGAAAATTTATAAGATTGATGAATTTGCAAAATACAGAAGGGATGCCTCTGGTGTAAAATACTAAATTTGAGTGGTTGATATGGGATTAAACATTAAAGATTATCTAAATACTCCAATACTATTTATAATAGTTTTACTTGTAATTTCTTTAATGTTTGTATTTCCTGTTTTGAATATGGTGCTTTTGGGAGCTATTTTGGCTTATGGGATTAGGCCAGTTGCAAATAAAATCCAATCCAAATTAAAATATTCTTCTATTTCTATTTTGCTTGCAGTTGTTATTGTACTAATACCTTTGATATTGCTTGTGGCTTATATAATATTTGAAGTATCGACTTTTGTCACATGGATTTTAGCCAATAATCCAGATACTAATGTAAATAGTGCAATGTATCAAATTTCTGCATATTTGCCTGCGGGAGTTGATATTAATTCCATTAATTCCTATTTGGACTCAGCAATTAATAATGTGGGAAGTTATATTCTTAATTACTCCGTTAAGTTTGTAAGCAAGTTTGCAAACATTACATTGGATTTATTTATACTTGTCTGTTCTGTATTTTACTTTGTCCGTGATGGAGATAAATGTCTAGATTTTATCAGATCTTTTGTTCCGGATGATTCCAAAGATTTCTTTGACAATACAATAAAAGCTATAGAGAATGTGTTGAAAAGTATTTTTTATGGGCACTTTTTAACTTCTGTCATTATTGGAATTTTTGGTTGCATCGGCTATTCACTTTTAGGATATCCATTTGGCATATTTTTAGGTGTATTGACAGGTATCCTTCAGTTAATTCCAGTATTTGGGCCTTGGCCGATATATTGGGCATTATTCTTTATAGATGTGGCATCCGGTAATTACATAAGGGCAGTCATTGTTCTGTTCTTCGGCTTTTTCTTGAGCACTGTTGATATGTATATTAGGCCTGCTTTATCAAGTCATTATGCAGATATACATCCTTTGATATTGCTAATTGGATTTTTGGCAGGGCCTTTGGTATATGGTATTGTAGGATTTATTATAGGACCATTAGTTTTGGGAATTACATATGCCGTTTTAGATAATTATAGGAATGAATATCTTCTTGGTGATGATTAAATGGAAAAAAATGTTGTTATTCTTGATATTGATTATGTAACCTATGAGGATAAACCTGTCATCAGGTTGTTTTCAAAAAATGGTGACGAAAATGTGATTTTATTGGACGATACTTTTGAACCATATTTATATGTTGTCTGTGATGATATTGATAAGGGTATTGAAGAAATCAGGGAAAATTTGGATGTAATTTCCATTGAAAAAGTCATCAAAAAGGACTTTCAAGTTGAAAAAGAATTTGTTAAGGTCACATTTGAACATCCACAGGAGCTTGCAAAAAATCGGGATAATCTAAGGGATCTTGAAAGTGTGGTTCAAATTCGCGAATTTGATATTCCATTTTATAGAAGATATCTGATGGATAGGGATGTTATCCCTATGACTGAAGTGACAGCCATTGGGGAGGAATTAGATTCATTTTTGAATTTGGATTCTAAAAAGCAAGATATTCAAATAATCAAGCTTACTGAAGAGCTGAAACGTGTGCCGGATTATCCTCAGAAATTTAGAATTTTGAGTTTTGATTTGGAAGTAAGAAATCCTCATGGGATGCCTAATTCCGAAGAGGATGAAATTATTATGATTGGTGTGGCCAGTAATTTCGGTGTTAATCAAGTTATTTCCATAAAAACAAATTCAGAAGATAGGGATGATTTTGTAAATCAGGTTGAATCCGAAAAAGAGATGATTGAAGAATTTGTAGATATTATTAAGAAAAACAATGTGGATATTATAGTTGGGTATAACTCTGATAATTTTGATTTTCCATATCTTAAAGACAGGGCAAAGATTTTGGATGTTGATTTGGATATTGGAATGGATGAATCTGAAGTCAAATATATTCGAAGAGGTTATGCTAATGCAGCATCTCTTAAAGGGCTGATTCATGTAGATTTGTATCTGGTTATGAGAAGGTACATGTCCCTTGAGAGATATACATTGGAACGAGTTTATTATGAATTGTTTGGTGAAGAAAAGATTGATGTTCCTGGTGAGAGAATTTGGGAATTTTGGGACAATGGCGGTGAAGAATTGGACAATCTGTTTGACTATTCTCTCGATGATGTTGTTTCCACTTTGAAGATAGCAGAACAAACTTTGCCTCTTAATTTAGAACTTACTCGTATTATTGGTCAGCCTTTGTTTGACGTTAGTCGTATGGCTACAGGTCAACAAGCTGAATGGTTTTTAGTCAAACAGGCTTATTTTGATAATGAAGTTGTTCCTAACAAACAGGGAGCTAATTTTGCCGACCGTGCAAATGCTGAAGACAATGAAGGTGGGTATGTAAGGGAACCTGAAACAGGACTTCATGAGAATCTGGTTCAATTCGATTTTAGAAGCCTGTATCCAAGTATCATCATTTCAAAAAATATATCTCCTGATGTAATGGTTCTTGGGGATGTTGAAAATGAAGATGATTATAATATTTCTCCTGAACATGGTTTAAAATTCAAAAAAAGCCCTCAAGGTTTTATTCCATCAGTTATTGATAAAATATTGCAGGAAAGATTCAGAATTAAACGTGAGATGAAGGCATCAGATGATTTGCAACAAAAAAAGGCATTGGATGTTCAGCAACAGGCTATTAAAAGATTGGCTAATACAATGTATGGTATTTATGGTTTCCCTAGATTCAGATGGTATTCTTTTGAATGTGCAAAAGCTATTACTTCATGGGGAAGGCAATACATAAAATCATCAATTAAAAAAGCAGAAGAATACGGTTTTTATGCAATATATGCAGATACTGATGGTTTTTATGCCAAATATAAAAAAGAAAAAAAGTAAGAGAAATTAATTCTCTTTAAATTTTATTTTGTTATTTTAATTGTGGATGTTTTAGCTTTTGCAACACAATATTTGTTTGCTGATTTCACTACAACTTTATGAGTTCCAACTGTCAATGATTTTACATTTAGTTTTGCAATTCCTTTAGAATTGGATTTCACAGTGTAAGTTTTATATTTGTTACCTGTGTAAACTTTAAGGGTTAGTTTAACTCCTTTGATTACTTTTTTGGTTTTTGTGTTTTTAACAGTAACTTGGAAGTATTTTTTTGCTCCTTTTTTAGCTGTTAATTTTTTAGGAGTTAATTTAGTTGGAGCTTTTTTAATAACAATTTTTGATGAAATTTTTGCTGCAGTATAGTTTTTGGATTCCCCTTTTTCAACAACAACATTGTAAGTTCCTGGTTTTAAATTGTCAAGTGAAAGTCTAATTTGACCGTTCGCACCAGTATGTCCGTTATAGTTGTAGTATCTATTTGCTGAAACAAAAACCTTAATATTTACTTTAGCGTCATAAATCGCTTTGTTATTTTTTGCATTTGTTAAAGTTACAGTGAAGTATTTATTACCTTTATAATATGTGGTCAATTTTGGTGCTTTAAGTTTTGCAGTAGCTTTTTTAACAGTAATATATTTAGTTACTTTAGCAGCATTATATCTAGGATCATAAGTAGTGGAAACAACCATTTTGTGTTTTCCAACAGATAATGATGCGGAAAATGATACTTGTCCTTTACTGTTTGTTTGGAAAAGGTAGTTTTGGGATTTTGATCCAGTATATAATCTTACAAGTACAATTGCACCTGATAAAGCTTTACCAGTTTTTTTATCGGTAACTTTAATAGTTGCTGTTTTACCAGTATTGTAATACCTGGTTACACTATTTGTTTTGATTACAGCTGCTTTTTTAGTGATTGTAATTTTACCGCTGGCTTTTGCATTATTGATGTTTTTGGTGTCATTGTTGTTTACAGTAACATCGTAATCTCCAGCAACTAAACTTGAAACAGAAATTTTACTTTGTCCGTTTGAATCAGTTTGGAAATAATAATCTTTACCAGTAGTTTGTGGCATGTTTAAATGAAGAATAATGCCTGGAACAGCAGATCCATCTTTTTTACTGGTAACTGTGATTGTTACATTTTTTGTAGTTCCATACTCTTCCTTAAAGTCTTCAATTTTAATATTAATCTCTGCTTTGGTAATTGTTAAATTTGTTAAAACTTTTGAAGATTTGATATTGTCAGCAGTGGATAACTCCACAAGATGTTTTCCAACATCTAATTTGTTCATTTCAAATGTAGTTGAGTTTTGACTAAATTCATAAAGGTTTATTGTTTTGAATGAAACAATACTTTCATTATCAGCTTTTGCACTGAATCCTGCTCTGATATTTCCGGTTGTGGTTAAACTTAAAGTTTTACCTTCAAGGGAAAGAGCATTGTCATCAATATCAACTAATTTAAATTTAAATTCACCATTTTGATATTGGTTTTCATTGACAAGCACTTCAATTTTCACATTATAAATTCTATTTAAAGTAATGGTCTTTGAAAGTCCATCTTTGTATGTAATTGTTAAACTAGCTGAAGTGAAATTACCGTCTTCAAGTTCAAAGATAACTTTTCCATTAACAACATCAAAGCTTTTCACTTTAACTACAGTGGTGTTATTTCCAATTTTAGTAGTTGCATTTAATGTAATGTCATCAACAGTAAATGCAGTATTGTTAACACCGTTAGTAATATTAACTTCAACTTCTCCTTTTTTAGTGGAGTTAATATTTAATGTGGTTGGATTTACTTCAATAGTAAGATTTCCATAAACATCCACTGCTATATTTTTAGAAGCTTCATTGATTGTGTTGTTACCGAGATATTTGATAGTTATCTCATGTTTTCCTCTTGCGAGGGAATCTGTAATTGTAATAGTTTCGTTGACATAAGTAAATTTAAGATCTTTAGTACCTTCAGTTACTTTTAAATCATTTGAAGTAATATTTAATATCTTATTGATACTTTCAACAGTTACAGCGATTTTTTTAGCTTCTTCTTCACGAACAGTAACGTTATTTGCATTAATTTCACTTGAATATTTGATGATTGCATTTTTAGAGTTCTTTGTTTCAGTAGAATTCACATTAATTGTAGCGCCAATATAGTTAAGGTTGTCTAATGCGAATCTGATTGTATTATCTTCTATAGTAAAATCATCAATTATTTTTGATGTTTTATTCCCATCGTCACCGGTGTAGGTTATATTCAATGTTAAGCTATCTTTATTTGGTTTATATTTGCTTACTCCATCGGAAATTGTGATTGGTATTTCAATGTTTACACCATCACTGGTAATGACTGATGGTATATCTAATGTTTTGTCTCCAAAAATAGATAATAATATTTTTGTTGTGGAATTTTTGTAAATAACATTTCCTAAGTAAGTAATATTTAAACTATGATTACCTAAACCTAGTTTATCGGTAATGTTTATTTTTGAATTATTATAATTGAAATTTATTGTTGTATTTCCTTCTTTAACTGTAATATTTTCTTTTGCAATATTTATTTCCTTGCTTTCATTATCTTTTACAGCTACTGGAATCTCTACAGGGTCCTTTTCACTAACTTTCACATCTTCGGACACTACTGTAGTTTCTATTTTCTCATTGGTATCTTCACTTAAAGTTGCACTAGAACTATCATCTGTTAAGATACCTGCATCTGATGCGCCAGTGTCTGCTGCACATGCAGATCCAATACTTACTAATAGGAATAAAGCCATTGCTATTAATAAGATATAAGAGTTTTTAAGTTTCATAACTTTTAATCCTCCTTTTATAGAAAATCATATTTTATTAAAAAAAGTGTATAGATTTTCAGTACTATTAATATTAGTATGATTTAACATTTATACTTTTCTTCTATGTATATATGCTAATTTTTGTTTTGTAGGTTATACAATTGTATTTATTGTGAAAAATTTCATTCAAAAAAAAAATAAAATAATTTGAAAAATAAAAATCATCAACTATATGCTACGGAAGAATTTGACTCCTTTGGTAGCACTTTTCTTAATCACAATAGAACTTGTTGCAGATCCTTTATATTTCAAATCGTATGGTAATATTTTGACTTTGTGTGTTCCAGCTGAAAATTCATTAGTTGCAAAACCGATTGCTCCATTATAAATCTTTGTACTGCCTTTAATCTTTTTGGTTTTTAATACAAAAGTTTTATATTTTTTACCTGTGTAAATTAAAAATTTAATCTTAATTCCATTAATGCCCTTATTGGTCTTTTTATTTGAAACAATGTAAGAAAGTATCGCACCATTCTTGTCTGAAGTCCTCGCTTGCAATTTAAATTTCAAAGCAGTTTGTTTAATTACTTTAATTGAAGATGTTAATGTATTGAATTTATATCCGCTATGTGTTCCGCTTACAACAATTTTATGGGTTCCGGCACCCAAACTTTTAGTTTTGTATGAAGCTATGCCTTTTGAGTTTGTAGTTACTGTTGTAGTTTTATATTTTTTTCCAGTGTAAACTTTTAGGGTGAGTTTCATTTTTGGTATAGGTTTGTTGGTTTTGGAATTAATGATTTTTATGGACCATATGCTAGAACTTTTAAGTGCAACTGTTAATTTGGATGCTGAAATTACTGCAACCGCTTTTTTAACAGTTATATTTAAATCCTTATCAATTGCAGTGTGGTTTTCATCAGGGGTTGTAGTAACTCTAAGAATATAATTCCCAACTCCCAAACCGGATATTGTCAATATACTTTTTGAAAAAGTAATTTTGGCTTCTTTATGGTTTAAAACTCGAATATTTTCTTTTTGAACAGTTCCTCCATCAACAATAACTTGAACTGAGCCTGATGCACCATATTCAAAAATCATACTTGCGGTAAAATCAACACTGGATGATATTTTGGTCTTATTGAAAATGTTTTCTCTTTCATAAGTTTTTTCAGAAATATTCAATGCATCATCTTTGCTTTCATTGTATTTGATAGCAAAATAATTTGAGATTATGGTTGAAGATGAATTACAGTATATTGCATTTCCAAATAATGCATCATTATCTTTAAAACTTGAATTTCTAATAAATCCGTATCCAACTAAACTAATTGCGCCTCCGTTTAAATTTAATGCATTATTTCCATTGAAATTACAGTTATCAATTTCTGTATTTTCACAGCTGCTGAATATGGCTCCTCCACCAGTAATATCAGATTCATTTTCATAATTTCTAAGATAGTTCTGGTCAAATTTACTATTGGAAATTGTATTTCCCTTGCCTTTCAAGACAATTGCTCCTCCACCTTGTGATGCAAAGTTATTGTTGAATGTACACTCAGTTATGAGACAATTGTTGGATTCAATTAATATTGCTCCACCATATTTGTATGCTGAATTTTCATTGAATGAACAATTTACTATTTGGCAGTCGTCTCCTTCTATTAATATTGCACCAGCAATTTGTGCTTTATTAGTTTTAAAAGTAGAATCAGTTATTTTACAGTTGTTTCCTTTTAATAATATAGTTCCGCTTTCTTTAGCAGTATTTTGAATAATCTCACAATTATTTAGGGTTCCCGCATTACCTTCCCAAAGAATTGTGGCACCATAATTTTCTTTACCACCATATAATTTTAAATTACTTAAAATAACATTAGATGCCGTGTTTTTAATATTAAATAATCTTAAATCTTTAAAAGTAGTTTCAGTTGGTTTGATTGTGGCACCATTGCCGTCACCACGGATGTTTAGTGTTTTATCAATATTGATTGTATTTTTTAGTTCAAAAGTACCGTTAAGAACAATTGTATCTCCTTCTACTGCTTGGTCAATTGTATCTTGAATATTGCTTTCGGGAGTAATGTAATGTGTGTTTGGTTCATTAACATCCAATTCTTCTGTTACTTGTGTTTCAATAATTGTTAAATTGTCCGGCGAAATATTCGAATCATTCCCAGCACTTACATTTGAAACAGTAAAAATACTTAACAATATAAGTATCAGTAATATTTTTTTATTCATTTTTTTCCTCCTTAAAAAGAAAAATTAAGGATAAGTTCCTTAAATCTTACGGAAAAATTTAATTCCTTTTGTAGCGCTTTTCTGGATTGTAATTGAAGTTGTAATTGTTCCTTTATATTTGATGTTTTCAGGCATGAATACAACTTTATGTTTTCCTGCTGAAAAACTGTTTGTTGCAAAACCGATAGCACCATTATAGGATTTCTTTTTGCCTTTGAGTTTTTTAGTGGTTAAAATATATGTTTTGTATTTTTTGCCTGTATATATTAAAACCTTAATTTTAACTCCGTTGATTCCTTTATTTGTATTTTTATTGGATACTAAATAAGAAAGCAGTGACCCACTTTTTCCATTTGTCCTTTGTTGTAATTTAAATTTCAATGGGGTTTGTTTTACAACTGTAATGGATGAAGTTAATGTGTTAAATTTATAACCGCTATGGGTTGCGCTTACCTCGATTTTGTGAGTGCCGGAAGTCAGATCTTTGGTTTTATATGATGCCACTCCTTTTGAATTTGTAGTTACTGATACTGTTTTATATTTCTTACCTGTGAATACTTTTAATGTAAGTCTCATGTTTGGAATGCCTTTATTATTCCCTGAGTCAACCAATGTAATTGTCCAAACACCTGCACTTTTAAGGGCAACAGTTAATTTGGATGCTTTAATGACTGCAGTTGCTTGTTTAACTGTGAAATTTAAATCTCCATCAACAGCAGTATGATTCTCATCCGGTGTTGTAGTAACTCTAAGGGTATAGTTTCCAACATCTAAATTGGAAATTGTTAAAACATTGTTTGAATAAGTAATTTTAGCTTTGTCATGATTTAAAACATGAATATTTTCAAGTTCGATTTTTCCTCCACTGACATTTACATAAATGGAACCTGATGATCCGTATTCAAAAATAAGTCCTGGAGAAAAAATAACACTGGAATTTACTTTCACACGTTCAATTGTATTATTTAATCTCAATAACTCGGAATAAGGGATTCCAGGAACTGCATCTGCAATAATCTCATCATAATCAAGCACAAAATGATTAAACATGATATCATATGAAGAATACATTAAATCATTACCTAATCTAGCCATATTGTCTTTAAAGAAAGATTTTCTCACGGTATTATTGATGTATAAACTTATAGCACCTCCATATGCTTCAAGTGCTTGATTTCCTATGAATGTACAATTGTCAACTGTTAAACCGTCGGAATCAGCACTGAAAATTGCACCGCCTCCCTGAGTTTCATTTTCATCTAATTTATTTGTAATGTAGTTGTTGTAAAATTCACAGTATTCAATAGTATTGTTTTGTTTAAGTACAGAAATTGCACCTCCGTAATCAGTACAATGGTTGTTTGTGAATTTACAATGGCTTATAATGCTGTTATCTGCCCATAATGCTATTGCTCCCCCATGACTTTTTTCACCATTTGCCATGTTGTCGTTGAATTCACAATTTGTTATGGTGCAAGCACTACCATTCAAAAGAATAGCACCTCCATGCATAGCCGCATGATTGTTTGTAAAAATACTATTCTCTATTTTACAGTTATTGCCTAAAATGAGAAGTGCACCGCCAATAGCATTCTCTCTTATTGCGGAATTATCTATAAATTCACAGTTTGCTATGGTACCGTTATCGCCTTCCCAATATACAGCACCTCCCCATAAGAATATGCCGTTAACAAATTTTATATTATTTAATTCAACGTTTGAAGCATTGATATTAAAAAATGGGGAACTATAATCTTTGCTTGTATTGAATGTTATAACAGCACCGTCATCTGATCCGACGATTTTAACTGGTTTATTAACATTAATTAGGTAATCGCATGTATAATTTCCATTGAGAGTAATTGTGGAATATTCCTCGGCAGCATCAATTTCACGTTGAATATTCCTATATTCATCTTCTCCAGACTTTAAATTAGAATCAGTATCTTGATTATCTGTGATTAGCTCTTCTGTCATTGTTTCTTCTAGTGATTGCGTTTCTATAGTGCTGGTATTGTCAGATGAGATAATATCAGAAGCATCTGCTGCACTCACATTAGAAAAGGCACAAACACTTATTATCATAATCAAAAATATTAGTAATATTTTTTTCATATTAGTTTCCACCTTTAAAAATATAAAATATATTGAATATTTCATATTTTTCTAATGGAATCTATTTAAAAGTTTCATATAAAGCATTAACTTTCATTCACTCGTCAAATTGCGAAGAATGCTTTAAAATTTTTTAAAAAAAAGAATTTGAAGAATAATAATTATTCTTCGATATAGGAATCTATGTCTATATCTAAATCATCGCAGATTCCTTTTAATTGTTCGTATAATTTTTCATCAATTGCTACACCATTAGCTTCGGCATCAGCAATTCTTTTTACTTCCAAATCGCCCGGAATTGCAACAGTTTCACCAGTAGCTCTGACTTGTGAGACAAAATCTTCGGTATTTGCAACAAATTCTCCAAAGTCTCCAAATTTGGATGGATCAATTACAACATATAAGTCTCCTTTTGTACAATCTTTGGTTGGTGAAGCTGTACCACTAACTCCAAGTCCGTATCCTGCTTGTACTAATGGTCCAGTTAAAATTTCAATTAATAATGATAATGCATATCCTTTAAATCCACCAAATGGTAAAATTGATCCTTCAAGTGCTGCTTCAGGGTCGTTAGTTGGATTTCCATCTTTGTCTAATGCCCATCCGTCAGGCAAGTCCAGACCTTTTCTTTTTGATTCAATGATTTTTCCACGAGCAGTAACTGAAGTTGCCATGTCTACAGTAATGTATGTTTCTGAAGGGATACCTAATGCAATAGGGTTGGTACCAATTAAAGCTTGGCTTCCTCCTAATGGTGCTATAGCAGGATCAGTATTTGCAAGAACCAATCCGATACAGTTTTCCCTTAATGCTAAATCAGAATAAAATCCGGTGACACCGAAGTGATTTGTATTATGGACACCAACACATCCGATTCCTACTTCTTTAGCTTTTTTAATAGCTATTTGCATTGCTTTATATGATACAGCTTGTCCAAAACCACTATTACCATTTATTAAAGCAATTGCTGGTGTTTCTTTTTCAATCTCAATGTCATCTTTTAGGTTTATTGTTCCTGCTTCGATACTAATTAAGTACTGTGGAAATCTTCCAAGCCCATGTGATGTAAATCCTTTTAAATCTGCATCAATTGTTGCTTCAGCTACAAATTCACTGTCTTCTTCACTAGCTCCTAATTTTTTTAATATTTCTTTTACAAGAGCTATTTCTTTATCTTTCATTATCTTCATTCACACACCTCTTAATTATTTATCAAATCAGTATTCAATTTCGGATCCTTCAAAAGCTTTTACAGTAATTTTTTCATCGTCTGTTACTTTACCAATAATTTGGCAATTGCAGTATTCTTTCAAAGTACTCATTATTTTTTCAGCTTTGTTTTCTTCAGCGATTACAACAAAACCGATACCCATGTTAAATACTTTATACATTTCTTTGATGTCTACGTTTTGTTCATAGATTAATTTGAATATTTCAGGAACTTCCGGAAGGTCATTAATATCATATCCGACACCTTTTTTCAAACGTCTGAGATTTGTAAATCCTCCTCCGGTAATATGTGCAAGTCCGTTAATATTATATTCTTTTTCAAATAATGCTACAATAGGTTTAACATACAATTCAGTGGGTCTGATTAATTCTTCACCGATAGTTGTATTTCCGTTTGGCATTTTGTCGTTAACAGTAAAACCTGCATCATCAAACAATGCTTTTCTTGCTAAACTGTATCCATTGGAATGGATTCCGTTACTTTCAATACCAATCAATACATTTCCAGGTTCTATATTTTCACCAGTAATGATTTTATCGATATCTACGAAACCAATCCCAGTACCTGCTAAATCGAAATCTTTAATAATTCCTGGAAGTGAAGCAGTTTCACCACCTATAATTGCAATTTTTGATTCTTCAGCACCTTTAACAAGGCCTTCAGCAATTTCACTAGCTCTTTCAGGGTCTGGTTTTTCAACAGCAAGATAATCCACTAATGCAATAGGTTCTGCACCTACACAAAGTATATCATTAACGACCATGGCAATACAGTCTATACCAACAGTATCGTATTTATTCATCATTTCTGCAATTAAAATTTTACTTCCAACACCGTCAGTACTCATTGCAATAGCTTTATCTCCTAATTTTACTAAAGCCGCATAATGACCGCTGTCAGTGATGATATCTCTACATGATAATGTTGATTTGAGTTTATCTGCTAACTTTGATACAGTAACAGCTTCAAGGTCTATATCAACTCCGGATTCTGAATAAGTAACCATTTTTACACCTATAAGCTTTATTTGTTTAATTTTTTTAAAAAGAAATAAAATAATATTGTGTTTACAATATTTTTACACAATATAATTTGTTTTATTAAGTATTTAATTGTTTTTTAATTATTGTATTCTAACACTGTCTAAATTAATCGGAGTTTTAGTTTCAATTTTATAACTTCTATGAATTGAAGATGCCAAATCCACAGCTTTGTATGGGTCTCCGTGGCATGTAATGACTTTATCAGGTCTTGGATTAAGTCTTTTTACATATTCCATTAATTGTCTTCTGTTAGAATGTCCACTAAATCCATTAATAGTTTTTATTTGCATTTTTACGCAGAATTGTCTTGTTCTACCATCATCATCTTCTAATGGAATTTCTTTCCATCCTTTTTGAACTCTTCTACCCATGGACCCTTCAGATTGGTATCCTACAAAGATTAATGTGTTTTTCTCATCTTCGCATAACCATTTGAAGTATTCTACAGAGTTTCCACCGGTTAACATACCTGAAGTGGATAAGATGATTGCAGGCTGTTTGCTTTCGACAATCTCTTTTCTTTGGTCACGATTTTGGACCTTTTCAAACATATCTGAGACAAATGGATTTCTTCCCATATGGAAGATTTGGTCTCTTAAGTCTTTACTTAAGTATTCAGGTCTTGCAGTGTGGATTGCTGTTGCTTCCCAAATCATACCGTCAATGTAGATAGGTACTTCTTCGATTAAACCATGTCTCATGTATTCTTCCAAAACAACCATAAGTTCTTGTGCTCTTCCCACAGCAAATACTGGAACCAATACTTTTCCTCCACGTTTTAGTGTTTTATAGATGGTTTTCATCATTTCTTTTTCAGCATTGTTCCTGGAAGGTTGTACATCTTCTTTTCCACCATATGTACTTTCCATAATTACTGTTTCAGCACGTGGGAATCTGATTGTTGCAGGTTCAAGTAATCTTGAAGGTTCATATTTAAAATCTCCAGTATATACTAAATTGTGAGCTCCATCTCCAATGTGCATATGGGATATTGCTGAACCTAAAATATGTCCTGCATTGTGCAATGTCAATCTTATGTCTGGAGAAATGTCAGTTACTTCTCCATAATCTAGTGTAATGGTATTTTTAATAGCTTGTTTTACATGTTTTGATGTAAATGGGAGAGGATTTCCTTCTCTGTGAGCTATATCTAAGTGGTCGAATTGTAAAAGTGTAGTTAAATCTCTGGTTGGGGTTGTACAGTAAACTGGCCCTTCATATCCATAATGGTAAAGGTATGGTACAAATCCACAGTGATCTAAGTGAGCGTGAGATATGATGACAGCATCTAATTCTTCAATTGAAAATTCTGGCGCATTCAAATAAGGGAATGCATTTTTATTGTCTGATGCTGCAACATTAACACCACAGTCCAATAAAACACGGCTGTTTGGTGTTTGCAATAACATTGATGAACGTCCTACTTCTTTAAATCCTCCCATTGAAGTAACTCTGGCCCAATCATTTGGATGTTTAGTTCCTTGGTGGATTTGGCGTCCAAGACGTTGTAACATTTTTTTTCTATCTTTACTACTATTTTTTTGGATGGTTCTAATTTTTCCAATAATATCTGAACTGATTGGAGGGGTTCTTAAGATTTTAGGTGCCCATCCAGTGTTTTTAACAATGTTTCTGGATGTTACTCCATATTTTCCAATAACCAATCCTGGTTTTTTCGCAGTAATAACTACTTCTCCAGTTACGGTATCAAAATAAATGTCAGTAATTTCAGCTCCTTCCGGTACGATTTCATGAATTTTATTAATGGTTTCTTCAGGTTCAAGTAATGCGCACTTGTCGGATCGTATAATAATTCTTTTTCTAAGTTCTTTTGCAAGTGATCTTATAAGATCGCCATTTTCAGTTATAATTTCTGGATTTTTAGTATAAACTACTACTTCCGGACCTTCAAATTCCACTTTGGAAACTTGAATCTCTTTTGGTAGCTTTTCTAAAATCTCTTTTTTAATATCTTCTAAAATATCTGAAGTCATATAATCCCTTCAAAAAAAGTTGGTGTAGTATAATAGTTTATGAAAAGCTTTAAGCTATAATTAGTTAAATTTCATAAACTATCTACACTATTATATAAAAAAATAGTTAGTTATGAAAAATTAGCTTACTTATATTTTTTCTAGAATCTCATTAATTTTTTCATCATCTAACATTTCAAAGCCGTCTTTGTCTACTTTTGCAACTAAATATCCGTTTCCGGAAAATGTGTCACGTTCAGCAGCAGCTCTAATAGCTCTTATAGCTATTTCAATTCCTTCATCGGTTGTTAAATCATCTCTATATCTGTCTTCAAGAACTCCGTATGCAACGATAGAACCTGATCCAGTTGAGATATAAGTGTCTTCTATCATTCCACCAGCTGGGTCTAATGAATAAAGAGATGGTTTGTCTGCGTCCATTCCACCAAGTAATGTTTGAACATACATTGGTCCTGAACGTAATATGTTTGCAGTTAATGATGCGGCAGCTTTAACACTGATTGCATCGTTGTTTCTCATTTGGTAAAGAGAAACTTCTGCTTCAATAACTTTCATTAAACTTTGTGCATCTCCCACTGAACCAGCAATGGTAGTTACAATATGATCATCAATTTTAAATATTTTTTCTGCGACTTTATGAGCTACTAAGTTTCCCATACTAGCTCTTCTTTCGCTTGCAAATACAACTCCGTCTTTACAAGTAATTCCGACGGTTGTTGTACCTTCTAATATTTTATCATCCATTTAAATACACCTCTATAGTATTTAAAATATCTTATTTCAACTATCTAATAGGTTGAATATAATAAAATCAATCAAATGTATATTTACATATTAATTTTATTTAAAATCAGAATCAATAATTAGTATAAACTAACAATATTAATATTATCTATTTGCATATATAAACTTTTCTTTCAAAAGGTGAATAAATTGAAATGGAAACGAATTGGTAATGTATTGATTTTAGATAGTAAATTTCATTATGAATCTTATGAAGATCTGCAGGTTTTATCAAAAAAGCATAATGTAAAAACCATAATGGAAATAGACCATATTCAAGGAACAAAAAGGGAACCTGTATATAATATTCTCTACGGCAATGAAACTGAGACAATACACAAAGAAAATGGCTGTTTATTTAAATTGGACTTGTCAAAAGTTATGTGGTCTAAAGGGAATAATAATGAAAGACTGCGTATTGCAAAATTGGTTGAAGACAATGAAGTTGTTTTGGACATGTTTGCAGGTATAGGATATTTTTCAATTCCTATTGGTGTTCATTCAAATGCAAAACGCATATACTCGATTGAAATAAATCCTAATTCTTACTTTTACTTATGTGAAAATATCAAATTAAATAAGTTGGACAATATTACTCCAATTTTGGGGGATTGCATGGTGCAGGCTCCCAAGTATAAAGCTGACCGTATTGTAATGGGGTATGTAAAAACCACTCATCATTATCTAAATGTGGCCATAAATAGTTTAAATGAAGGTGGAATACTGCATTATCATGAAACTGTTCCTGAAAAATTAATGAATACTAGACCTCTTGAAAGGATTATTTCTCAGGCAGGCAATCGTGAAGTTGAATTATTAAAATTAAATAAAATAAAAAAATACGCTCCTGGTGTGGAGCATGTGGTTTTGGATGTTAAGGTAAATTAAAGATATTTTCGAGTAACTTTTTATTTAGCCATTCATCGTTTATGTATTTGTCATAAACACATAATCTTTCAGTTAGTTCAAATTTTGCATCTTTAGTCAGTTCATTGAGTTCATCGATTTCCGGCCAGGGGGATGTGATATTGACAAAGTCAGGACTCACTGGCGATACGCCTCCCCAGTCATCAGCGCCGCAAAGTAGGAAAATTTGTGCAGTATCTCTATTTAAATTAGGAGGTACCTGTATACTGACGTCGCTATCTTTAAACAACAAGTATGCTGCAATAACTGTTCTGACCATATCTAAAAGACTTGGCTTTGGCCAATTCTCCATTTCAATTCCTGGAATTGGTGTAAAGTTTTGAATAATGACTTCTTGGATATGTCCGTACTTATCATTAATCTCTTTAATCGCAAGTAATGAATCGGCAATTTCTTCTTTTGTCTCTCCAATTCCTATTAAAATACCTGTGGTGTAAGGAATTTTTAGTTTTCCTGCATTGGAAATAGTTTCTAATCTAAGTTCCGGATTTTTTCCCGGACTCTTTTTATGTGCAGGCAATTCCATTAGTCTTTTTGATGAATTTTCAAGCATTAAACCCATTGATGCATTTACTTCCTTTAATTTTTCTAAAGATTCATAACTGAAGTTACCTCCATTTGTATGGGGCAATAATGAAGTTTCATCCAAAGTCATCTGGCAGATATCAACAATATAATCGACCATGTTGTCGTATCCAAATTCTTTTAATTTTAATTGGACAATTTCATCTTCATCAGCATCTTCTCCAAAAGTGAAAAGAGCTTCTTTACAACCATGTTCTTCGGCTTCTTTTAATTCACTTAAAATTTCTTCTTTTGTCTTAAGAATAATGGCTTCTGGATCATCTGGGTTCTTTTTAAAATTACAATATCCACAATCATTTCTGCAAATTTCAGTTAATGGTATGAATATATTTTTAGAATAAGTTATGAGATTATTCTCCCTATATTTGGCTACTTCCAGCATATATTTTTCAAGGTCTTTGTCAGTTGCATTTAATATAGTGAGAATTTCCTCTTTTGTTAAATTTGTCATGTTTAATCTTCACGTTCGGAAACAGTTACTTCCACATAAAGCGGAGGAATTTCATTTTTATCTTCCCAAATTGCAATAACTACATAAAAATTTGGAAGTTCAAATACTTTGTAAGCTACTACAAGTCCCATTGATTCCAATTCTTCTTCCATCCTAATGAATCCTTTACTGTCAACATCTCCAGTACCAGTTTCACTTTTTTGGATGTTTTTATCGCCTAATTTGAGAATGTCTTCAATTTTGTCGGATGTGGATTCTATTTCTGTTCCTCCAAGGATTTCTCCAATTTCAGAAAGCTTAGAATCAAAATCATCTAAAGGCAGTACTTTTCTTGATTTTCCTCTCACAATTAAAATTCTTTCATTATCAATTGCAGGTCTTGATCCTTTAAATGATTCAAAAAAGCCCATTACTTCTCCTGCAATTTCATATGTTTTTTTCATTAAATCAGATCCTATTGAATATTTAATTCTTCTTTTAATTCGCCCATGGTGGTTACTTTTTCAGCAAATGCATTGTGTCTATGAATACTTTCATGATTTTCCTGACGGGATGTAATTAACACATCATCTGGGAAATCAGAATATTTTGTTGCAATTTTTTCCATCATGTTTCTTACACAATCTTCAACAAAAACAGGTTTTCGATGTGCATTCATGACAGTTGCATTTTCATCAGGTCTTTTTAATAATTCACACACTGGGGAACTCATAGATGTTTCAATAATATCAATAATATCTTCTGCTTTAACTATTTTATCTTCAGGAACTTCAATTAATAATGTTCCAACGCCTCTTTGATTGTGAGAAGCAAAAGTAACAGTATCTAACACTTTTTGAGTTGTTTCTTCATCTAAAAATTCTAATAATTTAGTTTTATCGGATTCTCTTACAGATTCCTGTGCACATGGGCAAACAGTCATTCCAATAACTTCAGCACCAATACTTTTTTTGATGGTAACTTCATTATTTTCATCTCTAAAACCAATGGCTTTTGCTTTAAGTTTAGCCATTTCTTGGGTTTTATTTTTAGTTACTGGTGACTCTTTCAAAAACATAAAATCAGTAGTCATTGATATTTCAACACGTTTAGCATATTCGTGTTTGGTCATCATTTTGTCAACTATTTTTGCACATAAATCTTCAACGGCAACTCCTTTATCATTAGCAACAGTTTCAAGAACTTCACTAATTGCTTCAGGATTCCTAGACATATGTACTCCTTTTTGATCATTTGGCAAATCTACAAATGCATCAAATGTAGGTAACAATATTATAGGTCTTTTATTTATTCTTTCTAGTTGTAATAATTTTTTTACTCCTGTTACACCTACTCTTGTAAGTTTAATAGGTATGCTTGGAGTGTCATCTTGGGTGTCGGGTAAGCATACTGCCAATTTCATAACCTCTTAATATATTGATTAAATATTATTATTTCTCATTTTCTTTATATATAAATATTTAAAGATTTAATGATTTGGCACTTTCAATAACTTAAGTGATTTTTAGTAAATCGCATTGTCCTCATCCCAATACTTTAGTTTTAGATTGAATCTTTTTAAAATTCCTTTATCT